>JAPLFH010000038.1 GCA_026390815.1 Ignavibacteriales bacterium
ATTACTGATAGACCCGTGGCTGTCGTATAAGAAAATGAACTCATTAAATAATCTGTGTACAGTTCTAAGAGTTCTTTTTTCATCGCATACCTCTGATTTTTGTCACCAGAAATTTAATACCTTTCTTTCTCTTTGCGTAAGGTGAGTATTTAATTAAAAGTTCTTCCTTAAGAACCGCCTTTTTTTTTAAGTAACCACGTTTTTTGTGAATTTGTTAAAATCAAATTTGTATGAATACAGATGTTAAATTTTTAACGAAAAGCACAAGAACAGCTAAAGTTATTTCATTTATTTTTCGAAAGTAAGATACAAACAGATTAGTATTGTTGTAATTATTTATTCAGATCTAAAATAGAGGAAAACCTAAAAAGAACAGACGATTTTTTTTGTCCAGAACGGTAATATAAATCCTATTACATTCTGCCTTTATTATCCGCAAAGAATAAACACGGTAACTATGTTAATTTAAAGAAACGAGATGAGTAATTTTTATAAAAGCATTTTTTACAATAAATCCATAAGGAACTTCCTGGTTTCACTTGGAGCTATGCTCATTCTTTTTCTGGATTTACTTTTATTTAATACCAGTTTTCCCCAAAATAATGAATATGAAATTTCGAGGATTTCAATTGAACAAGGTTTGTCCCAGAGTTCAGTTTATTCAATTTTACAGGACAGACATAATTTTATGTGGTTTGGTACAGCCGAAGGATTAAATAAATATGATGGTTACAAGTTTTATACATACAAATTTGATCGGTATGATTCCAGTTCAATATCCGATAATTGGATACTTGCTTTACGTGAAGATAAAAGCGGTACAATTTGGATTGGAACCAACGGTGGAGGTTTAAATAAATTTGATGATAAAACTGAAAAGTTCATTCACTTTAAGTATGATATTAATAATCCTAAAAGCCTCAGCGATAATGTTGTAAATACTATCCTTGAAGATAAAAATGGTGTGCTTTGGATTGGGACTGATAATGGGCTAAACAAATTTGATAAAGTAAGTAAAACCTTCTTTAGTTATAAAAATGATCCTTCAAACTCTAACTCAATAAGTAATAATTACGTAAATACAATATTTGAAGACAGCCAGAGTAATTTATGGGTAGGTACAAATGATGGAGGACTAAATAAGTTCGATAGAGCAAAAGGGATTTTTTACCAATTTAAAAATGATCCTAAAAATTCTAACAGCATAAGCAATGATAGAATATGGGCAATACAGGAAGATCCAAATAATAAAAACATACTTTGGGTTGCAACATATGGCGGCTTAAATAAGTTTGATGTAGAGAATGGAATATTTTATAATCTTAAGCATGATAATACGAATCCAAATAGTTTAATTGGGAATTCAATACGAAGCTTTAAAATTGATAGTAAAGGTAATTTTTGGATTGGAACCAACGGAGATGGTTTAGATAAGTATCAAGCAAAAAAAAATATGTTCTATCATTTTCTTTATGACAGAAATGAAAAAAACAGTATTAGTAAAAATAATATTGTTTCTATTTATGAGGATAAATCCGGTTTAATTTGGATTGGTACAAGGAGTGGTGGTTTAAATAAAATCAAGAAGTATAAATTCCGCAAATATGCTTTTAGTACTTTTTCCATCGAGGATATAAATACAAATAATATTTGGTCCATCTTCAAAGATGATGAAAAAAATGTTTGGATCGGAACCGATAATGGTCTTCTTGTTTTTAATAGGGCAAGCGGAAAATGTATTACTTACAAAAATAATCCACGCGATTCAAAAACCATTAGCGATAATGTAATTACTGCTATTTTTGAAGATAAAAATAAAACAATTTGGATTGGAACCGAAAGCGGCGGATTAAATAAGTTTGATAAACAAAGCGGAAGTTTTATTTCGTTTAAGCATAATCCAAATAATCCTTTTAGTATAACTGATGATTACGTAAAAACAATTTGTGAAGATAAACAAGGTGTGTTATGGATTGGAACAAGAGGCGGAGGAATTTCTGCGTTCGATAGAACAAAATCAATTTTTAAAAACTATAGAAACACAAATTCAAATAATAGCTTAAGTCACAACCGTGTAAATTATATTTTTGAAGATCAATCGGGGCAACTTTGGATCTGTACATCTGGCGGTGGTTTAAATAAATTTAACAGAAAAACCGAAACATTTACTCATTTTACTTTCGATCCAGCAAATCCAAATTCCTTATCAGATATTTATGCGCTTTCTTGCAATGAAGATAAAGCGGGCAACCTTTGGGTTTGCACTTACGATGGCGGACTTAACAAATTTGATAAAACTACCGGTAAGTTTATTCATTTCAATATGAAAAATGGTTTACCGGGTAATGTTGTGTATGGTGTTCTGGAAGATAGCGTTGGTAATTTATGGATTAGTACCAATAATGGGTTATCTAAATTTAATCCTCAAGCTCAATCTTTTATGAATTATGATAATCGGGACGGGTTGCAAGGTACTGAATATAATAGCGGTTCATTTTATAAAAGTAAAGATGGTGAAATGTTTTTTGGAGGGATAAATGGTTTTAATAGTTTCTTTCCAAATGAAATTAAAGATAATCAGTTCTCTCCACCAATAGTTATAACTGCGTTTAGAAAATTTGATCAATTGGTTACTTTCAATGAACCAATTTCCGAAATGGATAAAATCAATTTATCGTATAAAGAAAATTATTTTTCCTTTGAGTTTGCTTCTCTCGATTACTCTTCTCCAGAAAAAAATCAATATGCATACATGATGGAAGGCTTTGATAAAGACTGGATTAAATGCGGCAGCAGGAGATATGTAAGTTATACAAATCTTAGGGCGGGTGAATATACTTTTAAAGTGAAAGGGACAAATAGTGATGGACTTTGGAATGATAAACCTGCCGAAATAAAAATTATAATCTCACCTCCTTATTGGAATACATGGTGGTTTAGAATTTCCATTGTTGTTTTGATAATTGGACTTATCTATTTCTTTTATAAAAAAAGAATAAAATATTTTGAAACACATACCCAAATACTTCAAAAAGAAATTGTTGAGCGGTTAAAGGTTGAAGAAGAATTAACTAAAGCAAAAGAAAAAGCAGAGGAATCAGATCGACTGAAATCAAATTTCCTGGCTCAAATGTCGCACGAAATCAGAACACCGATTAATACTATTTTAAGTTTTACTTCCTTACTTAAAGATGAAACGGAAAATAAAATCAGCTTAGATTTACAACCAAGTTTTGGTATTATTGAACAAGGCGGCAGGAGATTAATTAGAACAATAGATATGATTTTGAACATGTCGGAAATTCAAGCCGGACGCTTTGATATTCAACTTCGGAAGCTAAATATAGTTGATGACATTCTTTCAGACATAGTTAGTGAATTCCGGTTTATTGCCAGCGGAAAAAAATTACAACTTAGTCTTGATTGTAATGCAGAAAATAAAAATATAATTGGCGACCGATATTCGGTTTTGCAAATATTTCAGAACCTGATTGATAATTCATTAAAATATACTGAATCAGGTTCTGTTACTATTTCGGTTTATAATCAAACTAATAAACTGATCAACGTTGATGTAAAAGATACAGGCATTGGTATTTCTGAAGAATATTTATCAGAACTATTCATTCCATTTTCTCAAGAAGATAGTGGCTACACAAGAAGATTTGAAGGTACAGGATTGGGATTGTCTTTGGTGGAAAATTATCTAAAATTGAACAACGCGGGAATTTCCGTCCAAAGTGAAAAGGGCAAAGGTAGTATATTCACAGTCTCGTTCAAGACAGCGTAATCCTACCAAAACTACTATACGATATTTACATTTATGAAATTGAATTGATTGTTATTCTCAATTCAAAAAAATTCTGCAACAATTCCTAAATGGATTGTAATCAAATCAGTCTTTGATTTGGAATATTGATAAACAGCTAACTTGGTTACTGGATCCTGACTAATTGAACCTTCCTTTAAGTATTCCGCCTCTGTTCCGAATAAATATCGCACTTTTAAATCGAGCCATATTGAAGCCGGTGCCATAGCTTCACCAGTTGGTTCTAAGTCTGCTAATTTGATTAGTAAACCACCACCACCGTAACTCCAGGAAAAATCATCCTGATTTGTTGTTGAGGCAAAGGATTTTTCATTCCCCTGGCTTTTAACTTCCGAAGTAGTAAAAAGATAATTACCACCCATTAAAACATCTAAATATGGTTTAACTGGCCCATTAAATGGAGAGATTTGAAATAGCAAATGAAAGTTTACCAAATTATTGGTTCTGTTTACTTCTACAGGAATTTCATAAATTGTTTCAGAAAGAGGAGCGGTTCGCTTTTCATTTCCGTAGTTGATATATCCTGCGTTTATTCCAACTGTAAAGGGAAGACTGGGTCCGGTCTTAAATAAAGTAAAATGCCCGCTTACTCCAAATCCAACTTTATCAACATTCTCCTTAAACTCACCCTGGGGCAACGCAACCATTAAATTTAGTCCGCCTGATTGAGCAAACAACTTTTGTCCGGAAATACCAATTAAGATAATTAGAAGTACAATTTTAAATTCGGGAATAAATTTCTTTTTCATTTTGCTATTCATCCATTTTTTAGTTTGCAATCTAAAGAATCTTAGAATGAGTTTAAAGTATTCATTTTAAAATTCGCACTCCACCTTAGATGCAGCTAAAAGATATTCGTAAAATTCCAGTAGGGAAATTTCTTCAGCACCAAACATTTTTAAATGGGGAGAAAGATATTGCACATCTAAAAGAACGAATTCTTTTTCAATTAAATGTTCAACCAGTTTTGCAAGAGCAATTTTGGATGTTTGGCTAACTTTGGAAAACATCGATTCACCGAAGAAAGCGCCTTTGTAAGTTATTCCGTATAAACCGCCAACGAGTTTATTGTCCATCCACACTTCAACAGAGTGCAGATGTTTAAGTTCATACAAACGAATATAGGCTGCGATCAATTTTTCAGAGATCCAGGTTATTTCCCGGTTGGCACAATTTCTTATTACATCAAGGTAAGCGGAATCTATTTTTATTTCATACTCTGATTGTTGAATGATTTTTCTAAGCGAACGTGGTAGATTAAATTTATCTAATGGAATGATGGTTCTAACCTCGGGCAAATACCAGTTGATAGTGCCATCATCATCCGCCATAGGAAATGCTCCGCGCGAGTACAGCTCAATCATTTTATCAGGCTGTAAGAACTCATCTTCCATTGACTTGTGATTTTTACTCATCTGCAAAAACTTCATACAGGATTATATCATAACCCTTTTTTGTTTCAAGAAATGCAAAACAAATTCCGACTAAAACCATAATCATCCCCGCTAAAAAAACGCCAATAATTTCCATCTTTAGATTAATCGCATCAACAAAAAAATTAAAACCGGTAAGAAGCGATGTTAGAACAAAAAGTGCAACTGCGCTTGTGTAGCACAAAACTGAATTGCGCACAAGTTTTACACGGTAGACAAGATCTTTTAATTGCCGGGTTATGCTTTCCAATCTTACATTTTCTTCATAAGTAAAATTTTTCTCCCCGACTTTGTGAACCATTTTTCGTTTTTCTTCATTTAGCAAACGCACACGATTAACAACCAGCGAATATTTATTGTTTATTCCAAGCAACAACAATCCACATGCATTTATCATAACTGCCGGTGCAATTAAAAGCTGAATTACTTGTGTAACTGTCATCGATTCCGGTAAAATCTGATTCATTGAATTACCCTTAAATGAAAAATGATTTTTAAATTCCTCAAAAATATAACTTCATTTTTTAATTTTAGAAAGCAGAAAATGTTTGATTAGAATTCTTTTTATTGTTATTTAACGTTTGCAAAAAGGAATTGTTGATGAACTTAAAATCGTTTGGTTATTCAATAAGTGCTGTTTTACTTTGGGCAACTGTGGCAACTGCTTTTAAACTCACGTTAGCTGGAATGAATTTTCTGCAGATGCTTTTCTATTCATCACTTTCCAGCAGCGTGGTATTATTTATAATTCTGCTTTCCACAAATGGAAGAAACTCTTTTAAATTTTTAACGTTTGCTGATTTGAAGAAAAGTTTACTTCTTGGTTTGTTAAATCCTTTTTTGTACTACTTTGTTTTATTTAAAGCATATTCCCTACTTCCTGCGCACGAAGCACAACCACTTAACTATACATGGCCAATTGCCATTTCCATTATGTCTGCAATTTTTTTAAAGGAAAAAATAAGTATTAGAATCGTGATTGGTTTAATAACAGCTTTTGTTGGTGTAATTATTATTGCAACCAGAGGAAATATTTTTAATCTTCATTTTGATAGTTGGGAAGGAGTAATCCTTGCGATCGGTAGTTCAATTATCTGGGCATCATTCTGGCTTTTAAATATGATAGATAAAAGAGATTCATCCGTAAAACTATTCGGTGCATTTTTTATCGGTACGATTTTATCAGGTATGTACATCCTGGTGTTTGATACTTTTATAATTCATGAACCAAAATATATTTTCGGTGCAGTCTATATTGGATTTTTTGAAATGGGTTTTACTTTCTTGCTATGGATGAAAGGATTGTCTTTGAGTAAAAGCCGGGCTAAAACCTCAACATTGGCTTATCTTTCACCGTTTTTATCTTTTATATTAATAAGCGTTGTACTTAAAGAGCAAATACCAGTTAATGCAATTATAGGATTGGTGTTTATTGTTGGTGGAATTATTTATCAACAATTAGAAGCTTTTGGAAAAAACTTTGATAAGAAAGTGCCATAAAATATTTTCTGAAACATAGTGGGAATATTTTTCTTAATCGTTGACCTCTAAATATTTTGCATAGCATTTGGGTTCAGGAATTTTATAACCTTCTTTTGTTAAGCCTTCCAAATGAAATTTTATTGCATCTGCCATATCTTTTTCAACTTCTTCCTTGGTAGCACCTGTTGCTGCACATCCATCCAGATCAGGGGAGAATGCGGAATAACCTTGTCCTGTATCTTCCACAACTATCAAGTATTTTTTCATAAAATACCTGCACGGTTAAAAATATTTGATAAAGTAAGCGGTGCAATTTTTTTAGAATTTTTACCAGAGATTGTTATAATGCCAAGTTTAATTGGATGTTTAAACTGGTATCTATTTTCTCTTTTTCTAAATAATAGCCAGCCATCTTTCTTTAATAGTTTTATTACCTTTCTTGTTTTTAGCATGTTTCTTTTCATTTTATCCTTATAAATATATAAGGAGTAAATCAATCAAATTCAAATCAAAATTAATTCAACAAAGTGTAAAAGGCAAGTAAGTTATTTTAACGATTCCTAAACAGTGAATGTCTGTCCAATTTCATTCAAGCCCAACTGAACCTTGTAATTAATCGCGGATTTGTTCAGCCAGTTCAGTGGTTCTTTGCGTGGTTCTTTCCCTTGTTGGAAAGTATTAGTATGAATTGGAATAAAATATTTTGCATTTAATTTATCTGCCATAATTAATGCTTCTTCGGGATTGCAGTGGCTCCATTTCCATGGACGGTATGCCCCGATTGGCATTATTGCAACATCAATGTTTTTATCCATAAGAAAATTAAGTTTATCGGTTTTTGCAGTATCGCCGCCAAATAAAATTTTCTTTCCATTTTTTTCTAAAAGATAAGCATTATAACTTCTTCCTGTTTTCATAAATCCTTGCGAACGATCCTTTTCCCATGGAAATCTCCAGCCAAAATGCTTTACCTCTAAAGCTTTAATAATTACTCCATTAAGTAAATGCTCGTTACCCCAATCCAATTCCTTAATTGATTTCCAAGGAAGATCTTCAATTACATCTTTAGTAAAGAATGAGGTTATCAAATCAATTTTACCAGGATATTTATTTGCAAAATCCTTTAATGTTTTATAATCCATGTGGTCCATATGTGCGTGAGAGAGAAGCATTATATCTGGTTGTGGAATTTCATCAATTGATAAAGCCGGATAAGTAAAACGGGAAGGTCCCCAATTTGTTCCTAATAAATAAATTCCGATCCTTTCATAAAGTACCGGATCTGTAAGAATCCACACACCAAAAAAATTTATAAGTACGGTTGAATGTCCGATCCAGCTAAGTGTAATCCGGTTGTTATCCCAGCGTTCCGGTAATGGTGTATGTTTGGTTTTAGTTATTGCGTAAGAACTTTGTTTATTATTTATAAATGGAGAAATAAGTAAAGTGCCAATTGCAGTTAATATCCCAGTTTTAACAAAGCTTCTTCTTTTCATAAACTAATTGTCTTTCTCAACTTATTTTTTTATTAACATCTTTTTAGTAAAAAGAATTCAAAATATTCCGGAAAAGGAAAATGGTTTAGTTTGAAGAGTAATTATAAGCAGTAATATTAAAATTCAACTTTGTTAGAAAGTTCATTTGTATCATCAGCTTTTATGGGAAAATGCACTTGTAAAATTTTCCCTACTTTTTCAACTCCCAGGATTATTCCCTCTGAAAAAAGCCCTTTCTGAAATTCTGTTTGCATCTCATTGCTGATATCGTCCCAGGTATTATCGGGTACTTTTTCGTTTATTCCTTCGTCGGCAAGAATGTGAAATTTCCTTTCTTCTAAAAGGATAATAATTAATATTCCCGTTTTGTCGCGGGTTTCGTGCATCTTCAACCTGATAAATTCTGCAAGTGCAAGTTCGTGCACAGATTTTTTCCGTTGTAGTAATTTACGATGCTCTTTAACACTAACCCTTATTTCTCCGGAAGTAATATCTTCCATTTCTTTTATCTTGTCAGAAATCCTTAACAGGTCATCGTCTGTAAAAAAGTTATAGATCAGATTATTTTTCATTTTAAACCATAAATTTCTTATACAAGATAAACAAGTTCACATTTTTTTACAAGAACCCGGAATTGATTGCGGATTGGGGATTTCGGATTTCAGATTGCTGAATATACAATTAGTTCATAATTTTTTATTAAAATTGTTCAATTGTTCGATTGCTAAATTGTTTTATGAAATACAACTCAAGCATTAGCAATTTAACAATTCAACAATTAAATAATCATAACGGGTTAAATGATGAATGAAACAACTGAATGATATTGGCTAACCGCTGACTAATGGGGAGAAAGTTAATTTCAATTTCTATATATTTAAGCAGAATTTTATTTGAATCTTTAAAACAAAAAAGGGAATTATGGAATTAAATCTTGAAAAATTGAAAGAATTTCATGGCAGAAAAGGTCCTTTGCTGTTGATAATTATGGATGGTGTTGGAATTGGAAAGAATGCAGACAACAATGCAGTTTACATGGCTAAAACTCCCGTGCTTGATAAATTGTTTACGATTCCTTTGCAAACGAATCTTAGGGCGCACGGAAAAGCTGTTGGACTTCCTTCTGATGATGATATGGGAAACAGCGAAGTTGGGCACAATGCGCTTGGAGCAGGAAGAGTTTTTGCTCAGGGTGCAAAGCTGGTTAATAAAGCAATTGAAACAGGAAAAATTTTTCAATCAGATACCTGGAAGAAAGTAATTGAACATGGAAAACATGGCGGAACAGTTCATTTCATCGGACTTCTATCGGATGGAAATGTTCATTCCCATATAACACAACTTTTTGCTCTCATAAATAAATGTGCAGAAGAAGATGTAAATAAACTCCGGGTTCATCCGTTGCTGGATGGAAGAGATGTTGGTGAAAAATCTGCTTTAGATTTTGTAGTTCCTACAGAAGAATTACTCTTAAAGATATCAACTGAAAAAGGATTTGATTACCGGATTGCTTCCGGCGGCGGCAGGATGAATGTAACGATGGATAGATATAATGCAGATTGGCGAATAGTGAAACGCGGCTGGGATGCACACGTGCTTGGAATCGGAAGAAAATTTTCATCTGCTTCCGAAGCAATTAAAACTTTCTATGCAGAAGATTCAAAAATGACTGATCAATATATGGGTCCCTTTGTTGTTTCAGATAAAGCTGGCGAACCTGTCGGGAAAATTGTTGATGGGGACAGCGTTGTGTTCTTTAATTTCCGTGGCGATAGAGCAATTGAAATTTCGAGAGCGTTTGAAGAACCTGATCTGAATACATTCGAGCGCGGGAAAATTCCGGATATATTTTATGCGGGAATAATGGAATATGACGGCGACCTGCACATACCAAAAAATTATTTAGTTATTCCTCCGGAGATTGAACGCACTGTAAGTGAATATCTTTGTGCTGCGGGTGTTACCAGCTTTGCTATTTCTGAAACGCAAAAGTTTGGTCACGTAACTTATTTCTGGAATGGAAACCGCTCCGGTTACATTGATGAAAAGCTTGAAAAATATTTTGAAGTTCCTTCAGATAAAATTCCATTTGATCAGGCTCCTAAAATGAAAGCTTACGAGATTACTGAAAAAGCAATCGAATATTTAAAGACAAATCAGTTTCAGTTTGGAAGAATAAATTTTGCCAATGGTGATATGGTTGGACATACCGGTGATATGCAGGCGGCAATTACGGCAGTGGAAACTGTTGATGAATGCGTGGGGAAATTATTAAAAGTTGTTGAAGAGCTTGGCGGTATTGCGCTTGTAACCGCCGACCATGGAAACGCTGACGAAATGTTTACTGAGAAAAACGGAGTGCGAACACCAAAAACTTCTCACACACTTAACCCGGTGCCATTTATTATCTTCGATCCTAAGTATGATAATGAATATAAAATGGCTGGTGTTCAAAATCCTGGGTTGTCTAATGTTGCGGCTACAATTTTAAATTTACTGGGATATAAGAAAGTTGAAGATTATGATCCTTCATTGATACTGGTGGAATAATCTTTCCATCCTCAACCCAACTGTTAGCTTCTGGTAAGGTGTGGACTTTGCCAGCCAAGGAAACAATTGCCCGATTCTCTGCCTGGTTATCAATCAATAAGCAAAGGATTAATTGTTATTATTTCTATTGGAAGTTAAATAGTTAACTAATTTGTCTCAGCATATTTTTTAAAATTATCTAAAATTGCCTGCCATCCGCCACGTTGCATTTCTATAGAATTAGTCTCTTCGGCTTCAAATGTTACAACCACTTTAGTTTCATTACTTTTACTGGTAAAAATGTTTTTCACTTTTCTGCCATCTCCCATCTGGTAAGCAATCAATTCGTTAGTTTTTACTTCGCTATAAATTCCTTCAAAGTCAAAACCCATACTACCATCTTTGGCTTCCATGCTTGAAAGGAATTTGCCACCAATCCGCAGATCATTTTCTGCTCTTGTTGTATGCCAGTCGTCTGAAGCGTTATTCCATTTTATGATGTGCTCAGGAGTAGTCCAAAGTTTCCAGACTTTTTCTACGGGTGCTTTCACAATATTTTCTATTGTGATTTTTGTTTTGCTAATTGTTTCCATTTTATTATTTGTTTGTATTTAAATGTTGTCTAAAATTTTTTATTATTTTTTGTCCTTGTCTGGCTCGCCGATTTTATTATTTGTCAATGGTGTAATTAAGTCCGGTTACGCCGCAAGAAAATTCTTTAGTTGTTAGCAATTTTAATTTTATTTTGTCTTTTATACCTGCAAACAACGGAATTCCTTGCCCAAGAATAATGGGATTTAAAAATAACCAGAAGTCATCTATCAAGTTAAATTGCATAAGATGATGAACGGCAGTTGGACTGCCAAAAATTAAAATGTCTTTACCTTTTTGTTGTTTGAGTTTATTAATTTCATTTGGAATATTTTCGCTAATGAAAATTGTGTTGCTCAAATGTTTGCCTTGCATTGATCTGGATAAAACGATTTTGGTTACTTTGTTATACCAATTAGAATGTTCTATTTCGTGCTTGGTGGGTGCCGGTTTGTCTGCTGCAGTTGGCCAGTAATTTTCCATCATTTGATAAGTAACTCGTCCATACAATGCTGCATCAGCTTCATCTGAGAATTTTCCTACAAGATCAAACATTTCATCATTAAATTTAATCCAGTCTAATTCTCCATTTTTTCCACCTACAAAACCATCAAGCGATGTGTGCATTGATAAAATTATTTTTCTCATACGCTTTCTTTATTTTTTCATTAACTATTATCTTACAGGCAACTGCATTATAAATTTTATTAATAACCAGTTCAGTTATTTAAAGTAATCATACAAGTGCCTTACTTTTATTATAAGAAACGAATTGGTTTATGTCAATAAAGTTTTCAAGTACCATTAAAATTTTCATAAAAAGTGCAGGAAAATATCCGGGTGAGGTACAGGTAAGAAATGATATTTGAGCCAACCAGTAACTGTTTCGAGTTGGTTTGTTAGATTTAAATCAATTAGAAAAAATGTAAAGAGTAAAATGAAAGTAAGGCAAACAGATATGCAGCAAAGGAAGTAATCCTATGAACAAATTTTATTTTTTGTCTGATTGTTTGATCACTGATTAAAATAGATCCTGTAGTTACTGAAGCAATAAAAAATAAAAGTGTTGCAATTGGTAACAACAATGAAATAACTGCCCAACCATTTTGCCTGAAGTGGCTATAAAGTATAATACAAAAAACTACTCCAGATAAAAATGAGCAAAGCTTGTGCGTCGTTGATAAAAACTTTCCGTAAGGATTTGCTTTGAGTGTTAGTACAACACCAAGGATAAGTGAAAAGACACTGAGCAGTAATAGAGATAAAATCATTTTATTGTTAACCTATTTTTATAAACAAAACTACAAAATATCCTAGCAAGGTTTGGACCTTGCCAATCGATGAAATTATAGGTTTAATATTCCGAAGACCTCAGAATGGTCAATATGTATATCAAGAAAAGAAAAATTTAATGGATTTTTACTATAAATTGTTTCGAAAATCCTATAGCTTCTTGAATCGGAAGAGACATAGTATTGTATTTGGAGTTCTATTTCAGCTTGCGCAAATAATTTCGCATCGTTTATTATAATCGGTCGTTCATTAACATTTAGTACTCCTTCTTTACGGGCATTATAAAGAATTTTACCAAACTCACCAGCTTTTTTTGCATGATTAATATTAAATGGAATAATTAATAGATTTTTGAGAGGAAGTTGATCGATCGATCCTTTAACACAAAATTCGGCTATGCTTATTGTAGATATAAAAAGGATAAAATTTTTTTCTAGAAAGTATTTATAATATTTATCAGCTTTCTCGAAAAGGGAATCGTTTTCATTAAGAAATCTAAGGAAGAAACTAGTATCAAGTAATACTCCGGTATTAGGCATCGTAACCTCTAATTTCTTTCATCCACTCATCCGGATTAATGTTTGTCAGCCACTCACTTGCTTTTTTTCTTAAATCTTTAAGATACTTTTCATTATATATTTTATTAAAATCTAAAAGTTCTAGAAATATCAAACTTGAAGTGTCTATTTCACCAGTATCGGAATTTTGTTTGCCCTTGGCTCTAACACCATAAGTTTTATAAAGTATATTTTCTTCAGCTTTGGCTAAAAACTCTTGTGGAGTCTGAATGAATAATGTACCATATTCTGCAGAAGACAGATGGATATTTGCTTTTTCCTTTCCCCCAGCATTTGTAATCTTACCATAAAAATAAAACTCTGCATCAACCCAATGTTCTTTTGTACGATAAAAAAAAGTTGACTTGTCAATTTTTAATTGTGATGAATTTAGTAATGATGTTCTGATTTCAAACGAATAATCTTTTTTAATTGCTGTTTCTTGAAATGTTTCGATAGCTTTCGCGGTGTTAGCTTCAAGAAAGTCGATATTTTGAGTGAATTGAATTTGACCAAGGACTGCACTGAAACCTAGTATAATCTGCAGATTGGTCTTAAATATATTTTTTACTGATCCTTCTTCAATATGATAACTTAATAGTGGACGTTCTTTTCTTTCACCAGGGAATAAAAGTTTTTCGGTTTGCTCAACAACTTCAATCAATTCGCGTATATCATAAGTATCCGGCGTAATTTCAATATTACCTTTGAAACCGGAGATTCTAATTTCAATATAACCAATGTTTTCCATAGTTAAATCTAATTGACTTTATGCAAAGATAATATATTTATTTTATATTTTCTTTGCATTTTTTAATGTCTTTATTATCTGGATTAACTTAATAGAAATATAACTTATAGAATTTCAATTTATAAAGGAAAGGTCAAGTATGTATACTGGTAAGGAAAGTTAAACAATTAACAGAGGCAACAAAAGATCATTTTCGTACGCTTAAAACAAAACCTTTTTTACTAAATTATTATAAACCCTGCAAGAAATGGTCATTGCCAGTAAAAGAAAATGCAGGCTTCAGATATTAGAGTTTCAGATCAGAATATTTTCCTTCCAACCAATTTTTATCAATTCCATTTTTTTCAAATCGGCGGTACCAAGGTGGTGCCGTGTATCGGCTAATTCTATATGTTTAGCTGGGGGACTTAATGGCTTATCTTCTTTGAAAAATTCCTTCCGTTTCGCCTCAATGATTTTTAATCCGACTGCATCGGCGGCTACCGGATCTGTGCTTACAATTAATCCTTTATACTGCCAGATGTATTCCGGGCTGTATCCATGCGGTCCCACGCTGTGAAATTGCGGTGTTAGCATAACAAGAATGTTTAACCTTGTTTTATCTTTTACAATTGGAAGTTTCCAGATTGAAGCAAGATCAGCACAGGAATCATTGTGATAATCGGATGGTTTTTCAACAAACATTATATAATTCTTTAGCAGGCTTCCTACACCGGACCAATAATGGGTTCTCATCGGGCGTGAATTTATTAATGCTGTTGCTTTCTGGAATACCGGATTGTTTAACACACCGCGGTCATCAATGCTTATATTATTTTCTTTTACTCCGGCATCCATTACTCTTTTCTTAATCGCGTTTTCCAGTTCGGGTGGAGTAGCCAGATATTGCCAGGCATTGGTTTTTATTCCAACTATGTCCTGTGGTTTAATGATCTTTTTCCATGCAGTCATAGCATCACTGGTATCAAACAATAATTTAACTGCATCATCAAGCATTCTTTCAAGAACTTCCACATTTATTTTGTTCTTATCATCAAGAACATTTTTATCTCGGATTAAAATAACCTTAGTTTTGGTTGCAGGTATTGCCATCAAAAATGAACTTGAGCCGATGACCAGCGTACTTGCTGCAGCAAAAGCACCTGTTTTAATAAACTCTCTTCTGGTAAAATGTTTTGCAAACATTGTTCAACTCCAATTTATTTTATTTGTTTACTTGCAGAGTCTAAAAGATTTTGTGCTGTGGTTTTATCATTACAATTAAAAACCGCCCAGATATGATTATTAAATGAATCCAAACCAATCCATTTATGTTTCTCTGTTTTAAGTATCTTGCTCTTTAAAAGCTTTGAATTGAATGTGTGGATAAAACTGTTCCTGGCCAGCGCCGCTTCTTCTATGGTTGGATATTCTATTAGTAAAAGAATGGGATTACTATTCTTTATATTATACTTTGCCTGAACACAATTAACCTTACTATTTATATTCAGGATGTTTTCATTTGAAATGAATGTGTGGGAATTAAGCCAGATATAATGTTTAAAGTAACGGATACTTTTATTATCGAGATTATTTTCCGGTAATAAACTTATTATCGGCGGAAGAGAACCAATCCCCGTAATCGATTTGTCAATTTCCTTTGCCAGCTTTGAAATAGCTATTTTAGATTCTTCAGTCTCAGGATTGCACATTATTGAAATATAAAAATTATCCTTCCAGAAAATTATTGATCCGATTGTCTGCTGCGATTGCTGTCCGAAATCATTTTCAATTCTTCCGGTAGACTGCATAAATACACCGAATGCATCAGATGATGAATTCATATAAAAAATATCCACGCTAATGTTTGACTGCTCAGGTTTGGAATAATTTCTATTAAATACTTTTGTGAATCCGTAGCTGATAAATAATTCGGCTCCTCCGTCAATGTAATCATAAAGAGTGTTGTCGTCAAAAAATCTATCCTGTTCACTAATCTTCCAGCCATCGATAGTTTCCGGAAGAGATTTAACCGGATCGGATTGTGCAAAAATTTTAATTTCTAAATTCAAGAAACTGAAGAGAAGTAATTCTGAAAATAAAACATGTAAAAATAATTTTTGCATATCAATCGTTATATGAATTGCATTGCTCGGCTTCTAATAGCTAAAATGTAACTTAAAATTATTTCGGGCGTAGCAAAAAAATCTATTTATAAACTGAACAGTAATTTGCTAAATAAGTGGAGTAAATTTTGTTTACAACATAACAAACAGATTTGCTTATGTCAACAATGTTTTGAAGTAGTTCATATGTCTTAGTTAATGGAATCGAGCAGAGGAGTATATCCGGCAAAGCAGGAACAGCGCCAGTCAATGAAGGAAAAAAATCTATTGTTTCGTGATTAAGGAATCAACTTTAGTTTTAAAATGATCGAATGTGCTTTTTCCAATTAATTTGAATTGCTGCTTTCCTTTATTATCATAAATAAATGAAGCTGGAATTGCGCCATTCCATTTCAAATCCAATGTATTTATAAGATCTTCGTCTTTATTAAAATTTGCAACATATATTTTAAATGGAACAGAATGCTTAGTAAGAAACGGAAGTATTTTGGATTTAACCTCGTCAGGATAATCAACACTGATTCCCACGATTTCAAGTTTACCAGGTTCGTAGGATTCTGAAAGTTTTACAAGATCGGGGAATTCCTCTATACAAGGTAAACACCATGTTGCCAAGATATTTAAAAGAAGAATTTTTCCGTTCCGCTTTTGAATAAGCGTGTTAAGTCCAAATTTATTGATGGAATCAACACGCTGAACTATATTAGTTTGTGTAAGTGTGGAATCTGTCTTTTTATCTTTTCCGTTATCCCGTGCGTTTTTACCACAACCACCGAAGATGAAAAAGCTAAAAAGAATTAGAATTATTATTCGCAGTGAAATCATTGTATGCGTTTTATGCTGCACCCGAATGCTTTGGTTTCCTGAACTTCAACTGATTTCCCAGCAAGTAAAGCATCAAGTGCAGTCCTGGTATCTTTGGATGTTGCCTTTTCTTCCCGCCTCGAATCATCTATTCTACCGTGGTATATAATTTCCAATTTGTTGTTGAGTATGTATACCTCCGGAGTTACTGATGCTTCCAATTTATCTGCAATTTTGTTGTCCCAGTCTTTTAGGATTGTAAACTTAAAGCCATGTTCGTTAGAATGATTTTTTATCTCTTCAACAGTTTCCTGCTTGTTTGAATTTATACCAACAAATGTAATTCCTTTGGAAGAGTAATCTTTATAAAGCTGTGCCATGCGTTCATTGTACGCATTGGATACAGGGCATTGCGTCGCCATAAATATCATTACAATTGCTTTAGAAGATTTATAATCTGCAAGAGAATGCTTCGCACCATTATAATCTTCCAAAGTAAAATTCTCTACTTTCTTTCCAATCCCTGATGCGGGTAAAATAATTACTGATGTTAATAAAATTATTATCAGCAAAAAAAATCGTTTTAACATAATATATTCCTTTCAGAATTTTAATGATTGTTGCTCGATAAGTTTAAACGTAACGGGAAAGAAAGTGGTTCCAGGATTATTGAAATCGTAGGCTCCAATTATATTTGCGGCTGAATGAATGACAATAATTATATTTTAATTCACTGTTGTCCGGTAAAAATAAATTATAAGTAAGAAATATGACTAAGTTTAATAAAAACGAAGAAATATTAAGAGAATAGAAAATAGAACCTCCGGTTAACCAAAAAGTAAAAGTTGTTCATCTGTTTTTGTAGTTAAAAA
>JAPLFH010000039.1 GCA_026390815.1 Ignavibacteriales bacterium
GCCACCATGATACATTCCGCCCTGATACAAAAAAATCACTTACGCTTTGTGTGGCTCGCTTCCTTAACCATAGTGCTATTACCAGGTTGAAGACAAAATACAATGCGATAACTACTAAATCTGTAATGGTTAAATGCATCTTGGTTCCTTTAAATTAATCTTAAAAATTATCCACGAAATAACTATTACCGATGACTGTCTAAATTGAAATGATATTACATTTTTAGAATACAGTTAGAATTTTGACAAAAATTAATAAAAGAAATAATTAGTTCTTTCTAAAATGCAGTGAGTGCGTCTATTGTGCTGTAAGTAAGTCTTTATAAATTATGAACCAGGTAATAATTCAGAGAATATTCTATCTTTAGAAGTACAGATATTTTTTAAGCTTGCTAAAATATCTTTGACTAATTGTGAACGGCTGCTTAATATTTTTTAAATAAACAACATATGAGCGGTTAAAAAATTTTTCTACTCTATCTACATATTCAAAATTTATTATTGTAGAACGATGTATTCTGATGAACATATTATTAGGTAAAACATTCTCCCACTCTTTTAAAGCCTTTCTTATAACTATTTTCTTGGAATTATTTAAATATATATTTGTGTATTCATTAAAAGCTGCAATACATTCAATATCATTTATCTTTACAAATTGTGGTTTATTCCCTTCAACAATAAATAGATGCTCATTAATATTCTTTTTTAAATCCTGTTCTTCAGTAACTGCCCTTCCTGAATGAGAGCTATGTTTCATTTTTTGTTTTTTATTTAACCTTGTTTCTATGGATTTATATAAGTCAGCCGCTAAAAAAGGTTTGATGATATAATCATCTGCCCCTAAATTCATACCTTGTCTTAAGTCAGTCATTTCAGATTTAGCAGTTAAAAAAATAAATGGAATGGTAGCAGTAGCAGCAGTTTGACTTAGCATGGTTAGAACTTCATAGCCATCCATCTCTGGCATTTTAATATCGCTTATTATTAAATCCGGCAAAATTTCTTGTGCTAATTTTACACCCTCAACACCGCCATCAGCCGTAAAGGCTTTGTACCCTTTTATTTCAAGTAAATCTCTTATTCCAGTTCTAACCGGTTGTTCATCTTCAATTACTAATATTTTTTTCATCTGATTAAATTCCCAAAACGATATTTTTTATGCCGTGAAATATAATAAATATATGTTAGTCAAAATATTTACATACGTGTAACAATCTATTATATTTCTGTTTCCAAGTTTCCTCATAAAGTCGTCATTAGCGGTATGGAAACTACAAACACTGTCCCTTCATTCAATTTACTTCTGTAAGAAATTTTCCCACCATGCGATTCAACCGATCTTTTAACTATTGATAATCCTAAACCAGTCCCGGGTATGTTAATTGTATTTTTGCCCCTGTAAAAAGTTTCAAACAAGTTTTTTTGATCTTGCTCGGCAATACCAATTCCATTATCAGAGACAATAAATTCAATATTTGAATGCGATTGAACTACTTTAAAAATTACATCTCCTCCGTTTGGAGAATATTTTACTGCATTGGACAAGAGATTGGATATGATATGTTGTAAAAGTTTTTCATCTACAATGGCATGTTTATCCTTTAATAAGTAATTGAAGATAATATTGTGTCCGGGGGTTGCAATGGTGTAAATTTCTTCCACCATTTTTATGCAACAACTATGTAAATTTATTATCGAAGGATTAAATTCCCATTTTCCTAAATCAGTTTTATTAATTGTCAGAATATCATCAAGCAATCCGGTCATATATACAACTGCATTTTGAATTTTTATTATCTGTTCCAAATATTTTTCTTCTTTGCACGTTCTACCTATCATTGCAAGCAATTCAGAAGAAGTAAGAATTGTTGTAAGTGGTGTTCTAAATTCGTGGGATGCTGTAGATAAAAATCTGGACTTTAGTTCATTCAATTGTTTTTCTTTTTCAAAGGCATTTTTATGAAAAACTTCCATTTGTTTAATTTCAGTTATATCAATCAGTACACAAACAAACCCGGCAATCGATCTATCATCATTGTATAGTAGGTTTTCTGTAATCATTATACTCTTTTGATTCTCTGCATTCTCATTAAAAAATATTTCGGCTACTTTAACAAGTCCATCTTTTAGTATATCCTCATCAATTTTTTGCAACTGATTTGCAACATCCGCGGGAAAAATATTAAATACATCTCTTCCCTTAATTAATTTCCTTTGTAGATCAAAATATTTTTCAAATGAAGAATTGCAATCTATCAATAATTTATTTTTATCTTTTATAAAGATTGGATTTGCAACCGTATCAATAAGCGTTTGAAGATATGAAAGTTGATTCTTGAGTTTTTTTTCAAATGATTTTTCTTTTTTTATCTTTTCTTCTAATTGTAGATTCTCATTTTTTAAGTAAGATATTCTTTCTTCAAATGCTGCCTCAGATTTACTTTTGTGTTGTGGTTTTTTATCCAGGGTTATAATTTTTGGAAAATTATTTCCTACTATTAAACAAAAAAATAATTCATCATTTATTTCGAAAGAAATGCTATTGATTTCAACGTTACACCGTGTTCCATTTTTTAGTGAATGTATGGCATAGAATTGTTTTTTTTTAAGATGATGCAATATGCTTAAATGTGGTTTACCTGTAAGGGAATTATCAATTTTTAATAAATTCAGTTTTTGAAATTTATTTTTGCTATAACCGTAAAATTTACAGGCTGCATTATTTACTTCTTTAATCGAAAAATCTTTTGAATCGATTAACAATATTGCGGATGGATTTTTCTCAAATAATATGTTGTACTCATTACTCATTCTTATTTAGATTCCACGTAAAGCAAACTTCAAAATTCGTATTCGCTTTTCTACTTAACACCTAATAATATTTATTTAAGCAGAATCATCCTCTTCACATTTCTAAACTCTTTACCATAATTGGACCTGGCATACATTGAGTAGAAGTAAACTCCTGAGTTTAAGTCTGAACCATTAAATGGAATTTCATATTGACCGGCTGATTGAGTTTGATTGAGTAATTCTTTTACTTCTTGTCCAATCGAGTTAAATATTTTTATTGTAGTGTAGCTTTCATTTGGTAAAGAATATTTAATTATCGTTATCGGATTAAATGGATTAGGAAAATTTTGCGAAAGAGAAAAGTCCTTGGGTAAATTATTTTCTTCTTCTACTTTAGTTGGTCGCTCAACAAATTCCAAATAATTGAAATTGAAGCCTCCAAAAAAGAACTGAATTTGTAGAGAATGATCTCCGGCTGATAGAAATTTATTTTCTAGTTTTATTGTGGACCATTTTTGCCACCCACCTGTAACAGGAACTGTTATAAAATCAGAAAAATTATTTCCATCCAATTTAAGAAGAATTTTTCCACCGGCTGTGTTGGCGGCAATTCTGATAAGTGCATCATAGTTGCCTTCTTGTAAGACAGTTACGGTAAATTTTAGCCAATCTCCAGTTTCTATCCATCCAATATCAAATCCATTTGTATAAACATCAGAACACTTTTCAATATCTACTCCATCATTTCTGTATTCATATCCATTATTATAGACAGCACCTCCACCAGTGTTTTCATAAACTTTATCCTGATAAGCAAAACCTATTTTGCCAAGATCGTAATTAGCACCATAAATTCTACCCGGAATAAAACCATCTCCAAATGATATTGTCTCAGAATTCCCAGGTTGTCTAATTAGGGCATCAACAACATCTTTGTTTTGAGTGCAATTATCTATTCCAAGTTTTTCCGCTTGCTTAATTAATGCATTAGTAGCAAACTCAACTGTTGGTTTCGTAACGCTTCCACTCCAATAATCAAGAAGCTTTTGGTAGTCTGTTGTAAGTGGTGCGGACAAAGGTCCAGCTATCGAAGCAATTTTTTTATGAGGCCACCAAGCCCAGCCAATGTTATGTAGTTTCATTAGTTCAACACATTCAACAAACCAGGAGTTAGAGTTTTCTCCGGTTTCTCCTAACCAAAGCGGAACGTTAAAACTATTTTGAATATTTAAAAGATATTGTATGGATTGTGTGTTTGGTTCATTCCAGTATTTATGGAAACTGTAAACCATATTATTATCCCAAGGTGGAGTTAGTCCATTAAAGTCGGTGGCATACCAATTTCCTTCAATAAACAGAATATGGTTAGCATCTACATTCCGTATAGCATTAGTAATATTAATATAAAGCTCGCGAAGAAGATCATTATTTGCACCTAAGTTGTATGCAGTTTCGTTTATCAAATCGTATCCGCCAATCCATTCTTTATCAGAATATCTCTCAGCAATTTTTTTCCAGAGATCAACTGTTCTTGTTCGATATGAAGCATCCAACCACAATCTTGCTTCGCCGTCGCTATCGCTTATGTTGTCTTTATTCTGCGCACCTGGGGCGCAGTGCAAGTCAAGAATTAAATAAAGTTTGTTTTGCTCGCACCAACTAAGTAAACTATCGATAATTGCAAATCCTTCTTCTAAGTAAACACCAGGCTGATTTGGCGGTGTAAGCATTTTATATGTTAATGGCAATCTAATTGAATTAAATCCCCATTGTGCTATTTTATCAACGTCTCTTTTGTTCACATAATATTTTTGATAAGTTTTGTAAAATAATTCTGTGTTAGCAGTCCCAATTAGTGATTCAATTTTATTTCTTATTTGTGTTGGAGAATTTGCGAATCCCGATGTATGTAGCATATAACCTTCCGGTACAAGCCAGCCACCCAAACCAATACCACGTAAATATATTTCCTTGCCTTGCGAGTCAACGATTTTTTTTCCGCTTGTTTTAAGAAAACCTTCTGCGTTAAGATTTACCGACTGTATAATAAGAATAAATATTAAAATTAAGATTCTATGTGTGGGCATAATTGTTCCGATCTTTGTTACGAAAAAATTGCAAATTAAACCAACTAAATATGGGACATTATTTTCGTTTTTTAACTTCATTCTGAGCCAACTGAAGAACTGCTCTTCCATTAGGATAATCAGGATTTAATTCCAGGCACTTTTTAATTGCATCCAATGCTTTATCAAACTTAGCATCTCTGCCATAAGCACCGGTTAGATAGAAATAAACTTCAGCATCCAGGTGTGAGTATAATAAACTCTTTTCAAAATACTGAATAGCTTGCTTATTATTCTTCCTAGAAAAATTCACGTATCCAAGCCACTTAGTTGAAAATGCATTTGGAGATTGATTATATCTGATTAATAAGAAGGGATAGGCTTCTTCATAAAGTTTATTTTTAATAAGTAGATCAATCAAATTGTCACAATATTCAACTTGATATGGAAAAGTATTAATAAGGATACTCATTTCCTTTTTGTAAGCTGTAAAGTTTTTTTCTCTTAGAAATTTATCTGCCAATATTTTATGCGAATTGCCCCACCCAAGAGAACCAGATGCAACAAAGTAAGCCAACGAATCATAAATATTAGAAAGCTTAATCCGATTTAAGTTTTGTTCATTTACATCTTCAACATAAGGCCAATCGTTTTTTAAAATTCTTATTCTGTACAATGCAATTAACGTATCTATCTTGGAAAAATTAAATTCTGCTTTAACAATACTATCCTGTTTTTCCTGGGGAATATTTTGCGGAATTGCATTCGGTAAATATTTGTTCTGTTCCAGGACTTCAAATATTTTTTTCCCCATTAATTGGTAACCAAAAAGATTTGGATGCAAATGATCCGTCATTAAATTGTTACCAACAATTTTATTGGAACTGACAGAAGCAAACAAAGAATCAATGTTAGCCACTGGATAATTGAATTCTTTTGCCAGTTTATTAATTGTTAAATTAAATTTTTCCGGAGCACGAAAGCGAAGTAAATCCAGATCTTTTGCTAATCGAAAAAGAGAATCGGCATTGTTTTGTTTCCCAGACTTTAGCTCTGCAATTGCTTTCTCATAGATACTATCTGCACCAGCAATGTTTGCCTGATTTTTAGAGACAAATGGTTTTTGATCTTTTAAATTTGACACTAAGCTTGCTAATACAACATTTATATTATTCGCCTTAGCTAATTGAAGCATTTCACGTAAATTATCTTCAAATTGTTTTACACCCTTATTAAACAACTCTGAGTTTAGTGGAACGTACTGCCCTTTAGCTAACTTAGCCATCAATGTAGAATTACTTTGATTCGTAAAACTTTTTTTGGTAAAGATTGATGAAATCCATTTAATTGTATTCCGAAGCAATTCAGTTGTCTTAAACTTATCTACCCAAAGCGAAAATTTTATCAACCACCTTGAACTTCCAAAAGATTCTGTTGATGCAACTCCTAAAGCGCCATAATATTCATTATGCCCACCGTAGAAAATAATCAAATCAGGTTTTTGATCCAGTATACCAGGGAAAAGATCCAGCCATGTGTAAGAATTGGTTGCAGTAATTCCACAATTAATTACTTCTATTTGAGCTTCGGGATATAGTAATCGTAATCTGTCTTCAATGTAGTTTGAAAAAGATCCGTTTGGTAAATAAGGAAAACCAGCAGCGCTACTTTCTCCAACTACAAAAACGCGGAAAGCATTTTTCTTTTTCTCTTTTAAAAAGCTGGAGCTTAAAACTAAAGGTGCGTTTAGTGTGGAATGGAAATACCGTTTTGCAATGTAGTTATTAAGAGTTATTTGATTTTCATTAATTTCAATCCATTGACGCTGGTCTATGCCATAGTTAAACAATCTCAATGATAATTCAAGTACAATCAAAAGAAATATTGGAATCAATATTAGAACTAAATAAAACCATTTTGGATATTTCTTTTGTTTAAGATTTTTCATTTTAGATGTTCTGATTTAATAAATGCTAAGACTAAATAAATCAAAAAAGTCATAATTAAAATGATTTTACAAATTGATAATTATTAAATGTCTTGCTGAGAACAATTTAACAATCTGGTAATGAACAATTATTTTATTAACTACTTTAATAACAGGATTTTTTTACTTGAAGAATAATCTCCAGCATGAAAGCGTATTATATATGTTCCACTTACAACATCATTACCGGAATCATTTTTAGCATTCCAAACAATTGAATAAACTCCGGCGTTTTGCTTGCTATCAAATAATGATGCGACTTTTTTCCCAAGAATATCATAAATAATAATTTTCACTTGAGATTCTTCAGGAAGAAAATACTTAATTGTTGTTGTGCTATTAAAAGGATTCGGAAAATTCTGATCAATATGAAAACTTAGTTCTGACTCTTCGCCTTTTTCTGTAAAAGTGTTTACACCTTTCCCAAATTTTTCTATTCCATACCATAACGTTTTGTTCTGGTTTTGGTCAAATGTAACATCAAAATAATTTGAGATTGTTGGCTGCAAAGTTTTAACCTGGTTAACATTTACTCTTCCATAACTATCTAAAGGTGAAATAATAATTGAATCAGCAAAAATTTTTAGTTGGAAAGAAACGCTTATCGGCTTCATCTGCGTTGGGTTTCTTCCCCAGTTGTTATGGAAAGTATTAATCCCATCCCAAACCATTCCAGTATTTTGTGTAACGGTTGAAATTGACATTAAAGATTTTGAAGAAATCGAAAGAGAATCATTTGTTAACGTTGTCCAGGTGAAAGTCCCAAAGCCATCTGCATTTTTAATTTGTAGATTACCAATTTTAGTATTAATAAAATCATTCAGGAATCCTGCAGCTCCAATAAATTTTTTGGTATTAATAGAAATCAATCCATCAGTATTCCAGATTATCTCTTTCGTATTGCTTTTATATGGGTTAACAGGGTCATCTTGTATAGAAGTAAAATCAGTTGGAATACTGCTGTCAAAGGATTCATTTCTTAGTTCATTTATCAATGCGTTTCTTTTTGCAAAAAGTGATGGTCCCGACCAATCTCCGCTTTCATTTTTAGAAAGTAGACTAATTTGATTATTGGTGTAGTTGAGTTTTACAGTTTCAATTGATTTTGAAATGAATCCGTTTCTAAAAGCATATGCGCAGGAAGGCATCAGCGACATCATCGCAGTGTTTCTCTGAAGATCGAAATAGCTTGTTATTTTATCTGTGGACCAGTCATTGGATCCGTTGTAATCGAAAAACATAATTGCATCTGTATTATTAAAAGCGGAATACGCAGTAACAAAAATAAGTCCTTCAGTTTGATAGCGATTTGGAAAACAATAATTAACTTCGCTGATGGTGAATGGTTTACCGACCGAAGGAACCCCCGCAAAAACATCAGCTATCGAAAATCCTGATTTTGATGTAACCATCGGTTGATTGGAAATTTGCCAATCAGTTGCAGACCAGGGAATATTTGGGAATGAAGGATGATCCCAATAAGTGTGGTTGTCAATATAATCTAATTTGGATTGAGTTGTTAAATCGCCAGGTCCAACATTCCAGTTTGAACCAACAATTGGCACTTTAACTTTAAGTATGTTCACCAGATAATTTTTCATATCAGCAAAATAATCATCCTGAAGATTTATATAGAATGCTGACATATTTTTTACGCGTGCATCAGTAAATTTCACAGCCTCAGAATAATCAATTCTAAGTACTGAACTATTCTCAACCAACTCACCAGGCATCAAACCAGTTTTACCAGTTAATCCAAGTTTAATTTCATCGAACCAATAATTGCCAATTGAATTATTAAATTGAAATGCTAATCTTGTATTGCTGCAGTTATCACTAGCTTTGAAAGTAAAGGAATATACTTTCCAGTTGCTATTGATATTGAATTCTTTCCAGGCATATCCTGTCCACGGAGAAGTTTCCTCTCCAACTGAAACAAAAATTTTTTTATTGCCATCGGCTCGGGCTGCAAACTCAACTGAATAGATTGAATCTTTCAAGATTTTTAAATTCACTTGCTTCCACTGAATATGCCAGCTTGTACCAGAAACTTTTGTAACTGTTACTTTAGCAGATAAAAATCCTTGATAAGGATTAATAACATCTTTTGTTTGTTGGGCAGAAGCATTCGGTGAGTCCAACTCAACTTGCCAGTTATTTAACGCCGCAACAGATTCAAAGTCACCATTTTTAATCAGGTTAGAAAAATTTCCGTTAGTTGCATCAGCATTCCAGCTATTAGCAAGGTTTTGTGTTGAAGTATATTTCCCGGAAAGAAATTTATTCCACAAACTGTCGAGCATTCTGTTATGCCGCCATATTAGTTTTCCTCCATCACCAAAAGTTTTAAGCACATTATCGCGCCACATTCGATACAAAGAATTCTCATTTGTAATTTCTAACATTGCCATTACAGGGTCGTCAACAAGCGGTAAATTGGTGTAAGGATTAATGTGTGTTAAAAGCTGCTGTGCATATTCCTTTTGTAGTTGAATTAAATAAGGATCAAAAATAGTAACCCCTTTTCCATAATCAGGAATTGAATCGGCATTTGCTACGCCATCCATTTCTTTAAATGCCCGAGCAACATGTAGGTTAATATTAGCATAGATGCTATTCTTTTTTAACGCTGCAATCAAACATTCAAAATTATCAAGATAAAAAGGATTTAATGAACGAGTATTTACTGCATCTGCAAATAAACTTCTTTCGCTCCAGGCATTATCCATATGATGAAATCGTACCAGGTTAAAACCCATCTTTCTCAGTCTTCCAGCAATAGCGTCTGCTTTATCAGGATCTGGAAAAGCTCCATCAGCAACTAAGTTTGTTCCCCAAAAACGAATTGGAGTTCCTCCTATTGCAAAATTTCCATTTGAGTTTACTGAAACAAATTCTGTAATTACATGAGCAGGAAATACAGGAAGAAATTTTTGTGATGTGGAATCATCCCATGGAAGATTAAAATTGAAACCACCAGAAAAATTTTGTGCTGTAAGAATTATATTAAAAGAGAATATAGCTGCCAGAACCAGAAATAATTTCATCATTTTCATGTTATTAAAATTAATTATTGTCATTGTAAATCATTTTCTTATTCATTTTTTATTTTAAATAAACCATCTTCTTGCTTTTTGTTCCGGATAAAGTTTCCAAACAGTAAAAATAAATTCCACTTGTTAATCCTGGCTTTCCGTCAGGTAGATTTGAAGCATCAAAATCAAGGGAATATTCTCCAGGACCTTTTTCACTATTTAGAAGCGTGGCTACTTCGTTACCCAATACATCAAAAATTTTTAAACTCGTATGAGAATGGTTTGCCAAGTGCCATTTAATAATTGTAGATGAATTAAATGGATTAGGATAATTCTGGTACAGAAAAAAATCATCAGGAATGGATGAGTTTAATTCTTCACCAATTGAAGTAAAAGCATCATTAATTTTTCCAGGTGTTCCTTTAGTAAATGAAGCGCCCCAGTTTTGCGGCAGAGAATTATCCTGATGCGGATTTTTTAATTCAAGAGTTGCGCCTTTACCATCTGGTTCTGTTGGCCAGGCCGAGTTGTTTTTATAAGTAAGTGAGTCAGCAATATTCAGGTTATTATCATAAAGCCTAATTTTTTCTCCCTCGCTATTTAATCCAAAATTAAAATTCCCAATTCTATTTTTAACATTTGGAAAGAGCGCTGAAAATTTAGAAGTATCTCTGCATAAAACTAAATATTGATCGCTCCCAACCATCGTTCTCTTAGGAATTACGAATGAATGTGTGTCATCACCATCTTTAAATACCCAGTCAAAAATATCAATTGAAGAGGATGAACAGTTGTATAGCTCAACCCAATCTTCAGTATCAAATGAAGAAGCAGAATTATAATTTATTTCATTAATAACAACAGATGTATTTGTACTATCAACTTCGAAAAGTGCTGTAACTGAAACATTATTTGATAGAGCTAAAGAAATAGTTGATGAATTTGTATCATCAACTCCTGTCCACTCTTTAAATTTATACCCGGCATTAGGTACAGCCGTTAGCTTGATTGGAATACCAAGGAAATAGTTTCCTCGCCATGGAAAATCATTTAAAGTAAGCGAGTTAAGAACTATTCTGCCGGCATTTTCCGGAAAAGAATTTACCGAAACTGTTGCAACTCCGCTTAGGTTAAATTTTTGAGCAAAATGAGAAAGCATAAATATTACTCTTTTATCCGCAAAGTTTTCTAAAACAGCCACTCGTTTGTTCCAATCTGTTAGAGTTCCACCGTTCCATCGTTTTAAATGTCGTGTTATTTCTGGTTCAATATTATTTTTAAACTGTTTGATTTTTTTTATAACGGTATCAGCGATGAAAATTGAATTTGCATAATCGGAAAAACGAGTAATAAAATTATTTTTGAATTCAGTGCTTACTAATAATTTTCTTAAAAGCAATGTAGACCAGGGTGGATTAGGCCAATTTGGACCGTTAGCAGCCGTTGCATCTTCTAACATATTATGTTTATATGCAAATTGATCGAATAAGCCAAAACCAAAATCCGTATCATATAAAATCCAGCGCCACTTTCCAGAAGGGCTCTGGGGACACCAGAATTTAATATTGTTGCCGGGCCAGTCCGTATTATCAAAATAAATTTGGGAAACCAAATAGCTTATATATTCATCAATATCAATCTTCGATTTAATATAATTGTAAATAGCTGGATTATTAATATCATATTTGGAAATGAAATTCATTAATGATTTATAATCAACATTACTACCTGTTACCACAGAACCATCTGTTTCAAGAATATTTATGCTGTCGGGATTTAAATCATGATGGGAAGCAATATAATGTTCATTTACTTTTTCTCTGATATCATGAATTCCCCAGTATTCCCCATTTATAAAAACCACGGCAGGATGGTAAGCAAGTACATCAACACCAGTATTATTAATCAGAGAATGCATTAGCGCATCTCTTAGCATTGTATTATTCCAATCGTTTCCGGAATTGCGTAAAACGATACTTTCAAATTTATCCAACGGCAGGTTATTAAAAAATTTGTAATTGATATTTTTGAAACCATATTTATTCCGGGCAAATATTGCAAGCGATTTTTGATTTTGTGCTCTTCCATAGGTGCCATAAATTTTTACTCCGGCATCTATACTAAATGCTAAACTACCATCCGGCTCAAATAACTCAACATGAATTGGTCTTTCCCAATCTTGCCAAAAATTAGCACCAAAGTATGGATACACTGGATTTGCACTATCCCCAAACACGTATATTCCATAATTATTATCCCAAAGATTTTCCGGATTTGTTGAAATGGAAAAAATCTGCAAAGTTGTCTTTTCATTTATAAAATAGGTGTGGGTTACCGATTTACTCCTAAGTGAATCGGAAATGAAAGAGCAAGCTCTTACCACCGTCGTCTTTGCAATAAGAATCTTGTTAATATATTTGGTTGAATTATTTGTTGGTTCGGAACCATCCAGTGTGTAAAAAACATTTTCAGTTGATTGAATTGGATTTAGCTCAAGATAAAATGATGAATTATAAAACCCACCTTCAGCAGAAAATTGTGGCGGGATAAGTGACGTATCTATTTGCGCTGTTTGTGGTGGCGAATATAAATCCTGTAACTTATCTAAAGAATTAGACTGAGAAAAAATTCTAATGGAAATAACGGTAAGGACTATAAATATTTTAAATGAGTTCTGATTCATTAAGTATTAATTATCTCCAGTTTGATCTTTATACAATCGAATTAAAAGTAAAAAATTCAATCGTAATATACCCGTAAATAAGATATTAATAAAATTAAAGATCGTTAGGAAGGTATTATAATTACTGCCCCTTGGACAATTATTCGAATTGTTGTTTGGATTCTTAGCATAAACCGTTTTACTAATAATTGAACCCAGATAGATAATTTCTCGAAAGGATTCAATTAAATAAATTTGAACTAATTTAATAAAATTAATTTCTTCGATTGTAGAAAGTCTTTTCCTTTTAACGAATAAAAATAAACATTCGAGCTAAGATGTTTTCCCGCGCCATCAATTGCATTCCAAATAAACTCATTCTTACCTGGTTTAACAATTCCTAAATCTCTAAAAAAAATTTGTTTTCCCAGTATATCGTGAATAAAAAGACTTAAATGCTCTTCCCGCTGTAAATAAAATTGTATCTTTGTTGTGCCATTAAATGGATTAGGAAAATTCTGTCCAAGAATAAACGAAGATGGAAATTCTTTTGATTCATTAAGAATACCAGTTGAAGCATCTTCAATAATAATTCCATTCAACAAAGTTCTATTAATCTGTGCCGCCAAATTTATTTCTAATATTTCATCAGTTACAGAAACATTTTGTATCGTTAACTCATAGGCAGTGTTTATACCAGCAATCTTAAATAGATCAAGATCTTTAACTTCAACTTTACCTTCCACATAAACATCAAAAACCCGGCTTTCATTCTGCGAGAAAAAATTTTCCGCCATCATCAGCTTTAACCTGTAAGTTCCATTTGGCACTCTTACTTTGTAACCAACAAGACCAAATCTTTCACTTCTATAAATTGCATCTTCATCAGTTCCATTTATTTGAAGAGTGGAAGGATATTGTGTTATTGATCCATCCATGTAACCATACTCCGCACTCTCCTTCCATGGCTGGTCCGCAAGATAATCACCATTTGCTAATCCGCCAACATCTATTTTAATAGGAAAAACAACTGGCTTGGGCATGTTTATGGTTACTGCCTTTAATGAAGAAATGTTTTGTGGAATTGCTCTATCTTTTATTTTTTGTGCTATTACATTATAAGTCTTGGATAAATCAAAATTAGTTAAATAAAGCATAACACTTTTCTGATCTGGGAGAAGGCTTGCACTATCAACAGTTACGTTTGGAATAAGATAATTAGCTTTATTTTCACTGCTTGCTTTATCAAGTTCCTCAGAAAAATTTACAACAACTTTATTTACAGATGCACGTGCAGAAACAAGCGAAGGAGGAAGTTTATCAGTATATCCTAAATTTGTTTTATCAGTAAGACAAAGAATAAGATTGCCATCCTTGAAAACCGCATTCTCTACCATAAAGTCGCAATTGTTTCCGTCAAATGTATGTGTTGCTTTTTCCCATCTAGACTGATCCCAAGAATCAAAATTATCTGTCCACACATTTGTAAAGTTATTGTTTGTTCCATAATTGCCGGAATCTGGAGTAAAGGAGTAATAACTTACAAAGTCATAGTAAGAGAAAGCTGGAAGAGAATTAACATCCAATACCCCCGCCCAATCCACATATGCCGGAGGCCAAACATTCATCATTATTTTTTGTGGAAGGGTTAGTGTTTGAATATGAGCACCGGTTTGACGGTAAACTTCTTCACCATCGATAAACCATGCAACATATTGAGGAGTCCATTCAAACGCATAAGTGTGGTAATCTTCACCAGGATTAAAATTTACAGGTTGGGCACGAACATGATTCGTTTGCCCTGGAGTTATAGTATTAAACTGAGCTTCATTATTATATCTTCCCATTATCTCAAGGTCAATTTCGTTCCATTTAGAAGTACCGCCACCTCCATCGTAATAAGTAAAAAAGGAAGCCAGCATTCCTTCGCGTTGTGCAGACTTATATCTTACTTCAAATCTTCCATAAGTATATGCTTCTTTTGTTCTGTATTCAGCACCTTTAAAATTCTTTGCCATTAAAGAATTTGAAAGTAGAAAAGCAAATAGTAAGAATAAAATTGTTGCTTTTTTCATAATAAAAAATCTCATGTTTAATTAATTTTTAAAATTTCATTTTTATTTAATCAAAATAAGTTTTTTTGTTGAAACAAAATTACCGGCTTTTAACTGGTAGTAATAGATTCCACTTGATAAATTACCAGCATTAAAATGTAGATCGTACCTGCCTACCTGTTTATCTTCATTAACAAGTACAAACAGTTCCTTGCCCAATATATCATAAATTTTTAATGATACAAAACCAGCTTCCGGTATTTGATAATGTATGGTTGTAGTTGGATTAAATGGGTTTGGAAAATTCTGTTGTAATGCATAAACAGTAGGAACAGAATTATCTTCAACTCCAGTAGAAATGTCAAACGGAACATTATCAGACCAGGCACTCCACCGAAGGTTATGATCGCGATATCTAACTCTATAATAATATTGTTTATTATCTGCAAAATGCGATTTGGTTAGTGTAAGTTTCGTCAGATCAATTCCAGCATTTTTATCAATAGGATTAAAATTAGAATCTACACCATAAATGTCTTCCCAGTTGGAAATTGAATCAATTACTGTTGGATTAAAATTAGGATTGTCACTAATCTGAATTCTTGAACTCATCAAAGAATCACTGCCAGAATATGCCGAAGAATTGAAAACAAGATTATTCGTACTCTTAATTGGATTATTTGCAACAGGTTTGCCCGGTGCAGTTTGATTTAACTTTCTGTACCATCTATCCATAAGTTTAGAGTTAAGAGGTTTACTTGCATTACCAAGGCTATACATTGAAGATTCATACGATTTTTTTGCCACATCAATTTCCATTAACTGAAAATGATAGTGATCTAATGCTACATGAATTTGAGGATAATCATGATTTATAAATTCACCCCAATTATCAGTTTCACCGCCACCGCCACCAGCACATACAATCCTAAAATCTCCATTATCTTTATCTGATTCAATAGTTCCTCTTTCAAATGCATGAGTGTGCCCGTATGTTACCTGTTGTACTTTAGAGTACTTTTTCAATATTGGAAATAATTCATTTAATACCCATTTAGGTCCAGCATCAAAAGTTAATGCTTCAACCCATAATTCAGTAAATGGCATGTGGTGGAAAATAAAGAAAACAAAATCTATTTTAGGATCATTCTCAAATTCCTTTAATTTTGCTTCTACCAAAATTTTCTGAAGAACCCCGGCTGATTTAACAATATTAGTATTCAAACTAATAATAGCTGTATTTCCAATTGTGAATGAATAAAATTTTTCATTCTGTGCGTTTGGAGCTGGTAAAAATGAAAAATCATCATAATGGAAATAATCATAATAGAATTGGCTTTCACCTTCGTGATTGCCGATTGTTGTCATAATTGGAACATATGGTGAGATTGGCGAAAAAGGAGCAAAGTATTGGTCAGTAAATTGATTTACCGCGTTTCCGCTTACAACCAAATCTCCTGAATGCAGAACCAGATTAACTTGATTCTGAAAATCAGATCCATATAATTGCTCAACTTTTTGTTTTGCTGCTCTAATAACTTTTGAAGCCATCGTTGTATCGTTCGAATGTGTATCACTGAATTGGAGAATTCTTATTTTTCCGGTAAAGCCAGAGTCCGGAAATGTTTTGAACGAGTATACTTTTGATTCGCCGGTTCCACTTACGGCTTTATAAAAATAGCTGGTATTTGGTTGCAAACCCGTTAGTTTAACGGTGTGCCAGCGGTATGGGTCGCTTATAATTTCACTTGTTCCTGTTGTAGTTTGTCCCAATGCTTCTGTGGTTCCATATTCAACTCTTGTAAATGCAGATGCAGTATCGTGCCAGCAAACATAAATTGAATTAGGTGTTGGTGTTTGCAGATATGGATGCAATACTAACTGCTTAATTCCTGTTTGATGTCCAAATCCACCCAAATTTTTAATCTCTTGCTCTGATAAAGAATAATTCCATATTTTTAATTCAGCGCAAGATATTTCGGAGTCTTCGCCATCATTATCTGCAAAGATTAATAGAACATCGTTAAGTGAAAATCTGCCATCAATAACCTGAACATTTCCATTCTGAATTAATTGTCCATCCAGATAATATTTATATTGTAAACCATTTTTTACTGAAACAATTAAACGATACCACTCATCATTTTTTACCTGCATATTTGAATAACCCGTTGCTGCAACACCAATATTTCCAGTCGTGTTAATAAAGCAATCACCATCATCAGAATTAGCCGGATTTGTTTGAAAAAATGAATACCAAGTACCATTTGCCGGGATTTTAAAATCTATTTGAATTGAATATTCGTTAACACGAATTCCGCCACCATTTGCTATAATTCCATGTGTCATTTTATAATAGCTTCCAATGCCAATTTTAGCCGCACCATTTCCGGCGGCTGGTCCTTCAACGCTTTCCTGTGAACCGACAAGCTCAAGATCAGTTCCGATTTCGGACTTGGTAAGGTTCGTAGGTTCATCAAACTTCCATTGACCAACAGGATTAGGTGTTTGAGATAGAATTGTTTGAAAACAAATTAGAATAAAGATGAGCAACGTGCTGTTAAGTTTTTTCATTTTGTACCTTGTTAAATTGTCTTTTTCCCTTTCTCCGCAAAGAAAATATGGAGGAAAAATAGAATCATTCCTTTGTATTAACAATCGCATGTTTATGGTATTTTATTTGTTCTCCGGGCTCTTGTAAACATTTTCAAAATTTTACGTACAGACTTCTTGGTAATGGCGGTGTAATAACTCTTAAGCCAGCAGTCTGATATTAAATAAAATTGGAATGCGAGATTTGTTTGATTCCAAATTAGTGGATTGGAATTTTGCTTTATCTTCTTTTTGGGGCTTATAGAGAATTATTAAATTGTTTCTAATTCCAAAGTCATTTCTTTTTAAAACAAATTATCGCAAGCTCAGCGATTTTTTTTACAAACACAACTTAAGGATTAGACAAATAACCTTATGAAAAGCAATCGGATTGTAAAACTTTTTATATGTTGTTTCTTATTTTAACAATACCATAGGTTTTGTCTGGATATTATTTTCACAGATTAATTGATAATAATAAATTCCAGAAGATAAATTTTTAGCATTAAAAACTTCTTTATAACTCCCGGCGCTTTTGTACTCATTAACAATCGTTTGGATCTCAGATCCTAATGCATTATAAATAACTATTTTTACCTTACCGGGTTTAGCAATTAAATATTCAATTGTTGTAGATGGGTTAAAAGGATTTGGATAATTTTGTATAAGTTGAAAATTAGTAGGTGCTTGTGCAACATAACTATTTTCTACATCACTAAGCCATCCTGTTTTTTCAGTAATATAAGCTGCAAGGTTTTGTCCCATTTCCTTATGATGGCGTATGCGTGGATGCTTAGTCCAGGTTGAACTAAATGGGAAAAAATATGTACCAATATTTGAATCATTATCTTCAACCCGCAAATTTTCCACAGCATTTTTAATATACCCGGGCCAACGTGAACCAGTTTTTGTAGCATCCATACTACCTAATGTACAAACTATAAAAGCATTTGGATGATGGTTTCTGATTTCCCGAACAAAATCTGCATATGCTTTAGTAATTTGAGTTGAATCCGGAACAGGATTCAATTTGTAAGTAAGCCAACTATCATTCTGAAAAAGATTTATTACAACAACATCCGGAATGAATTGACTAAAATCCCAATTACTGTCTGGCTTTTCTGGATCCAAACGATAATAATATTGAGACATAACCATATTAAACCAACTGATCATAATACCAATGCCGCTTTTTGCAATACACATATATTCAGCATTCAATAAACGCGAAGCTACTGCACCATACGCCAAAAAATTGTTTTCATATTTCAGGTTATCATCGGCATAAGAATCCGGTGCTTCATTTCCCATACCGCAAGTAATAGAATCTCCATAAAATAATATTTTTCGTTCATGTCTCGCCGGTGGTTCGTGGAGTGTTTTCCCATCACCAATTTCAATTCCTAAAAATTTTGTAGAGCCGGTAGATGCTTCAGTACGGCGAAAAATAAGAAGGCTATGAACTGTATCTGTAAGCGTTGTTGAAATAGCATAGCTGTTAATTCCTGCTTTGCAATCAATTAGATATGGATGTTCATAATCTTCATCAATAAAAACATTATAAAAGGATTGACCGGTGGAATCATTTAATAAAACAGCGATTGAAGTGCCTTCAAAATTAGCTTTAATATATGTTCCAGGCCAATAAATCACAGGTTTATCCGGTACAGCAAAGTTAATTCTTCCATTAAACTGAAAATTTGGGTTGTCTGCAGTTATTGTAGTTCCATTCAATTTGGATATTAGAATAAAAATAAATATTGGAATTATTAATAATGATTTTACATTATTCCTGATCATTTCAAAACCTCTTGCAAATTTAAACATGGATGATTATTGGCTGCGTAGAAAATTAAATTTTTACTTTATATACCACAATCGCATGTTCATGGTATCTTACAAATTACTTGAGTTTCCGGAAGCATATTTGAAAAGTAAATTGTTTTTTAACTTGGGGCGATTGCCAGTTGCACGTGTAATTAAAATTAAATAAACAATAAATTTTCTTTATAGACTTTTGAAATTACCCCAGCCTGTGTATTTACGTGAAGTTTTTTATATATGTTTTTAACGTGTGTGTTAACGGTATGAAAACTTAAAAATATTTTATCTGCTATTTGTTGTTTTGTTATACCGGAGATAATATACTGCAGAATTTCTTTTTCCCGCTCAGTTAGTCCATAGTCGTTTTTCTTTGGTTTCAAGCGTGCAAACATTTCCAAAACTTTATGAGCAATCTTCATATTCATCGGAGCCCCGCCTGCCAAAACTTCTTTTATAGAGTCAATTATTTTTTCCGGAGATGAATCTTTTAGCAAATATCCGGAAGCTCCTGCGCATAATGCATCAAAAACATTATCGTTATCATCATAAACAGTAAGAATTAAAATTTGAGCCGATGGTGAAATAGCTTTAAATTTTTCAATACCCATAATTCCACTCATACCAGGAAGCCCAATATCAAGTAAAATTATTTCAGGACTATTCTTTTGTGTTAATAATTCAAGTGCATCTTCACACGAAGGAAAGGAATGAGAACATTTCATTCCTGGTGTCCGATCAATTAATCCTGCCAATGTTTTTCTATACCGCAGGTTATCTTCAATTATCCAAATATCTATTTGCGCTGTCGAATTTTCTGAACTCACTTTTACCTTTTGGTGTAATTATTAATTCAAATGTAATGATAAATAAAAATTGCAGCCATACCACGTTTGTGTCATTTAAAAAGAAATTATTCCTATGAATGGATTTGCAATTTGATGGAAGTACCCTTTTCTTCTTCGGATAAAATAAAAAGTTTAGCATTCATTTTTTCAGCGCGTCTTTTCATGTTTTTTAGTCCATTGTTTCCTTTAACAGTATCAATATTAAATCCTTTTCCATTATCATTTATTAACAACTGAAAATTCTTTGAATCTCCTGACAATTCAACAGAGCATTTTGTTGCATTGGCATGTCTTATTACATTTGTAAGAGCCTCTTTATACATCAGAAAAATGTTCCTTCTAATTTCAAGATTAAAAGCTTCAAGGTTAATTCCGGTTGAAGCATTAAAAGACCATTCCAGGTTTGATAAGATTTTTGCTGCAGTTTCTTTCATCTTGAAAATAATATCTTCACTTACATCGTTCCTTGGATTGATGAACCAAATAATATCTCTCATTGCCTCAACTGTTTCTTTAGCAGTTTTACTTATATCAGAGGAAAGCTCATGTTCTGTCTTGTTTAATAAATTACTTTGCATAAGCGTTTGGCTATCCACACTTATACTGCTTAAATTACTTCCGATTTCATCATGAAGATCGCTTGCAATATTAAATCTTATTCTTTCTATTTTTAAAAGCTGATTGATTCTATAACGATATCCGATGACGCCGATAACCAGCAAAATAATGAGAACTAATATCTTGAACCACCAGGTATTCCACCAGGCTGGTAAGATTATAATTTTTAATATTTTTGGTTTCCCCCAAATTCCATCTGCATTGGTTGCCATTACAAAAAAGCGGTATTGTCCCTGCCGTATATCTGTGTAATAAGCTGTTGTTCTTGTTCCTGCATTTACCCAATCAGGGTCAATCCCCTCAAGCTTGTAAGCAAATTTATGTTTGTAAACCGGCATCAGATCGAGTGCATTAAAATCAATTGAGAAGAAATTTTGATTATACTTTAATACAATTTCATTTGTAGTTAAAAGAGAATTTGGTAATGGTGTTTCAACATCAAAAACTTTAAATGAAGCCAGAACTACCGGCGGACCTACCGGATCAATTTTAATTGAATCAGGGACAAATGATATAAAACCATCTATTCCACCAAAGAACATTGTTCCTTCTCTATTCTTAAAGTAAGAATGCCAGTTGAATTGATTATTAATTAATCCATCATTTTCATCATAAATTCTAAAAGATCCGCTAGTTTGATTAAACTTTGCCAAACCTTTCATCGTGCTAATCCAAAGATCATTATGGTTATCTTCCATTATTCCAAAAACCACATCGTTCGGAAGCCCGTTTAATGTTGTATAATGTTTAAATTTTCCTGTGGATTTTTCAAATTTATTTAGTCCACCACTAAATGTTCCTATCCAAATAATTCCTTGTTTATCCTGGAAAACACAGGATACTTTATTTCCGCTAATAGAATTATCATTATTTGTTTGCGGTAAATAATGAAATAATCTTTTAATATTTGGATCATACCTGTAAAGACCATCCAGCCACGTTCCAATCCAAATGTTCTTTTCCCTATCCTCAAAAAGTGCATTAACAGATATTGCTTTGGGAAATCGATCTGCACTATTTTTTATTTCAGGATCAAATGGAAGAAATATTTCTTTCTTGGTATCAAAAATCTGTAATGCTTCGTTAGAACCTATTAAGAATAACCCATTGCTTGTTTCTAATATTTGCTGAATCCAATTTGATCTTAGTGATAAAGAATTTCCAGGAATGTTTATGTAGTGTTTAAATCTGTTTGTAACCGGGTCATAACGATTTAGACCATTATTGCTTGTACCGATCCAAATTATTCCATTTTTATCTTCATAAATAGCAACAACATCATCAGCGCTTAGGCTGTTGGTGTTGGTATGATCAAATCCAAAATGACGAATATTGTTTGTCTTAGGATCTATACAATCAAAGCCACCGCCGCCATAGCTTATCCACAATTTTTTATTTCTTCCTTCAATTATACCACTAACAACTCTTCCGCCGAGTCCCGGTTTTTTTAGAGGCATATATCTGTATTGATTGAAAGATTTTGTCATCAGTAATTTATTTAATCCATCTTCAGTTCCAATCCAAATGTTCTTTTGATGATCTTCATATAACCAGCGGATTCTATTACACACCAATGAAGGAGTATTATCATCTTCATTATAAAAATGAGTGAAATGTAATTTGCCTAACGTATCATTTTCTAATAAGAAAAGTCCGCTATAGTTATAACTCCCAATCCATGTTCTATTTTTATGATCAACCAAAGTTTGTCTGATAGCAGTTGATAAAAGATTTCTATTGGAGGATGGAATATTCGGATTGTGAGTAATTGTATTGGAATTAATATTAATTAAATCCAGACCGCTATCTGTACTAATTAGTAATGAATGATCAAAAGTTTTAGAAATGTACCAGATTCTGTTATTTGACAAAGAATTTGGATTGCTTTGTTGGTGAGTATATTGAACTGTTTGTCCATTAACAGGATTAAATTTTATAAGTCCGCTGCCCCACGTTCCAACCCAAAGATTGTTTTGATCATCCTCCGCTAATTCCATAATGTTGTTGTCTGGAAAGGAAAATCCGTTTATAGAATCTTTATTATATGTTGTAATGTTCCGGGATTTTGGATTTAATTTATTCAATCCATTAGTTGTTGTTCCAAACCAAATATTTTTCAAGTGGTCTTCAAAAATACATTGAATGTAAAGATCTTCTTCGGGTTTGTTTATTTTAATGAAGGATTCATGAACTGGATCGTATTTGCACAAACCTCTACCCCAGGTTCCAACCCACAAAACTCCATCCTTACTTTCCAGTAAATACATAATATAATTTTCAGGAAGTGAGTTTGGATCCGAAGGATTGTTTTTAAATATTTTAAATGATTGACCATCATACCGGTTCAAGCCGTCTTTGGTGGCAATCCACAAATAACCATCTGATGATTGCGTAATACAATTGATGGAGTTGTTAGAGAGCCCATTGTTAATATTGAATTTTTCAAATTTGATATAACTGAATTGCGCTTGAACTATAACCTGACAGAATATAAAAATCATGATTATATTAAAAATGTATTTGATCATAGTTCTGGCAAAGTATCTTTAGGATCTTTAAAAAGAATTGTTTGTCTGGGATTTTATTTCAGGACAATTAATTTTTTGGTTATTGAATTTGAACTGCTATTTATCTGGTAAAAATATACTCCCGTAGAAATACTTTTACCATTTGAATCATTTGCATCCCACAAATAAAAGTTTTCTCCCTTTTTACCATAACCTAAATTTTGTGAACGGATGATATTCCCAAGCGAATCAAAAATATTGATCATTATTTTTTCTTCGGCAGGCAAATAAAAACGAATGACCGTTGAACCGTTGAAGGGATTAGGATAATTTTGTTCTAATCGAATTTCTGAAGGAATAAACTCCTCTAATTTTCCTAAGCCGGTTTGTTCGCTTTCACCATTGAAATAACCCGAAACAAATACCAGCGGAGCATTCCAGTTAATGCAAATTTCATTAGAAGCATAACTCCCCTGGTTATCTATATAGCATAATGCCGGTGGTGTTGAACTGGTGAAATATGCTTTCAAAATGTCATCCTGCAAACCACTGTTTGGTCCACCAGCAAGTAAACCTGGAACTGGATTTTTAATTCCATCTGATGCTGAAGGGCGATGATGGGGATTCATAGGAAACCTTGTTCCGGTACCTGTTACAAAAGAAATATCAATTGCATTAGAACCATAAATGTAATTTAGTTGATCCAGTGCTGTTTCAAAATATGATTCTGTTTTTGTTAATGTGTAACCCGCTATAAGCAAAATAGCTTTATTTAATACATCGGAATTGCAACCCCAGTTGTACTCATTTGAATTCAGCACAACGTGGAGACCATTGGAATTTTTTCGCGTTACTAATTCATTGCAATAATTTTTTAAAGCCTGCAAAAGAGAATTTTGTATCCCTTTATCAATAGTCGGATTACTGCCGAAAAGATAAGTAAGATGCGCCATCGGTCTTAGGTTTGCCCAACTCATTGAACTTGTAAATAATCCACTTTCTGCATAATGCGTTTTAAAGTATGAATGATATTTCTCCTCGCCAGTAGATACAAATAATTCCGCTGCAGCCCATAATCTTTCATCTTTATCATTACCGTCTCCATACTCTCCGGTAAAAGTATCTGAAGGATTTCTAAATCCGCCGGAAGGAACGATTGATGAATGTGCTTCTAAAAATGCCCAGGCATTTACAGCTGCTGTAAGACACTGATCTGAAAAAGCGGGATCGAAGTTTTTATAAATCCTGTATGCTCTTGCAAGCATGGCTGCAAAGTCCGCCGTAGCTGTGCTGGCAACTTCATAAACGTATCTGGTTCCGGAATCATAATTAGGCATTATGAATCCTTCAAAATTCTTTTTAGTAAGTTTTGCAAAAACTCCACCATCTGCATTCTGCATTTTTAATAACCAATTCAATTCATAACGGGATTCATCCAGTATATCTGGAATGTTGTTTTTGCTTTCAGGAATATTCAAATCATCTTGATTAAAGCGATCCGGAAAATACTCATAAGCCATCAACAGTGTTCCAACGCTTACACCAGCATTAACAACATACTTACCATAATCACCTGCGTCATGCCAGCCGCCGGAAGTATTACGGTATCCGCTTTGCCCAGTTGAAGTGTGATAAACTCCATCAGTTGTATGACAAGAAGTGTGATAATAAAGCCCGGCATTTGCGCCAGCCAATATTGCTCCGCATCTTTGATAGTAGAATCCTTTAAGTGATTTGTGGTAAGCATCATTAAATACAGTATCGGAAATTGAAAATGATGAGGAAGAATCATTTTGATCAGTTGTAATAAAATATTTTCCGGTTTGTTTGAATGAAGAAAAATCCCCTTTATAAATTGTTAAACCAGTAGATTCATCATTCAACGCCCACAAACTTAATGCTCCGCTATACAGAATTTGTTTTGATTGGGAATCGTGAATGTAAAAACTATCAGCCGAATTGGTAACGAATAAATACTTGGCTGTTTTAGGTAAGTAACCAACCTGGTTTAATAAAACATTTTTTGCGGGAAGTGATAAACTCATCGCTATCAATAATAATATTACAAACTTCGTTTTCATAAGAAAAATCTTGTTAAAATTGATTATTAAATCAGTCCTAAAATAATAGAGACACGCTTTGGCGTGCCTCTAAATCAGAATAAATTATTTTGAATCTATTTTAAAAATTCAATCCTAAAGTGAACTTCTGGATATTTTTCAACCTTCCAAAATCCTGGTATGCGTAATCGAACCGGATTCCAAAATTTCCAAGCAATTGCTGTTTAATACCAAGACCAACAGCAAATGTTGCTTCAGAATTCTTTAGAAACATTGAATTATATCCGCCTCTAAGAGCAATTAAATTCATAAACCAATATTCCGCACCAACATTAATGCTTTCATAATTATCGCTTGGATGCATTGCATCAATTGCAAGAGTTAGTTTATTTTGATCATTGAATTCGGCAGTATATCCCAAACCGACTCTGAAGTTAAGCGGTAACGCCCATTCATTAGTCTGTAAATACGCAGGAATTTTATCATTATTACCACCATTCCGGGTATCAAGATCAACTAAAATTAAATTTGATTCTCCGGTAAGCTTCATCTTTGTTCCAAAGTTAGAAACTGCCGCTGCCAATATAATTCCGGCAAATGGAGTTCTGTATTGAACACCAACATCTAATGCCACAGCCATTGCACTCATTTTCCACAAGGATTGGTAAACAAATTTTGGATTAAATCCAATTGCAAAATTATCTGTTAGATTAAGAGCATACGCCAGACTGAAAGCAGCATCCCGCGCAGTGAATGATTCTCCGGTGCCGTTTGGTTCTTCTATGGTGGTTACTTTCATATCACCGTAATCGGATGTTGTAAAACTAAATCCAAGTACACCCATATCACCAAGGTTATAAGAAGCTGCAAGGAAGTTATAGCTTACATCAGCAAGCCAGCTGGTGTGGTCAAAAATTACTCCAATACCAGATGTCTTTGCAAGCCCTGCCGGGTTCCAATAGATAGCACTCTGGTCATCAGAAACACTTACAAATGCGCCACCCATAGCAGTGGCTCTGGCTCCCTGTGCAATTGATAGGAATGGAGCCGCTGTTGTACCTTTCTTTGAAACATCTGTAACAAAAAGCTGGGCAAATGCTGCAGATGTAGTGAAGAAAATTAAAACTATGGTAATATATAATTTATTTTTCATTGTTAATCTCCTTTACTTTATTACCGCAAATTTGCCGATGTGTTCACCGATTCCAGGAGCATCGACGTGATAGATATATACACCATAGGCAACATCCATCCCGTCTTCTGAAACAAGATTCCAGGAAAGAGCGCCATCAAGAGAGTTGGATTCTTTATCATTCCTTATAGCCGGAATGTTATTGAAAACTCCGGTGTATCCTCTCCGAAGCGTTTTTATTAAAGCACCTGCCATAGTGTAAATCCTTATTGTGCAATTATCAGGCAGATTAATAAAATCAATTTTACGTTCTCCTCTGCCTGTTGAGTTAAGATTTTTTCTTTCCCATATTGCAGCACCTAAATAAGGATTAGGGACAACACTAATGTTGGAAAGTTGAGTTTTTGCTATTGCATTATCTACCGAAGGAGCTTTTAATGCAAAGGAGAAATAATCCCCAGTTAAAAATTGTTTGGAAATTTTAATTTGAAACTTATCTCCTAATACAGGTTCAACAACAGCAGCACCGGGATCTGCCGGACGGTTATACCCTACTTTCCATGCAATCCTGGAATTACCAACTGTTTGTGTACCGATAAATTCCAGTATCTGAATCTCATCCCCAAAAGTTAAAGTACCGGTTCCATCCATATCTTTAATGGCAATCTTGTTTTTCTTTCCGGTATACAGGTTAGTTATTTTTAAGTTGACCGGCATTTTAATAAAAAGCTGCGCAGGTGCATTAATAAATCCTGTATCTTGTGGTGTATCGAAAAATTCGATCTGGTAATCGTTTGGCCACGGCATGCCTCTGCTTGTATTATCAGCGGTAATAACTAAATTGATGTTACTCTTTCCTACTATCCAGTTTGTTTTATCCGGTATTGGAAGTATAGTTGTATCGTTATTAACAGTTACAGACATACCATCAAAAACAGGAGTCGGTCTGCCAGAACCAATATTAGAAGTATCCAGCCCTGCAATAAGAACAGAATCTTTTCCATTAAGCATCCGATGTATTTCAAAAGTACTGGTTTTGTATTTAGGCATTTCCCCGGTAGAATTAAAAGTAACTTTATAATTAGCTTCGGCAAGTATTTGTGCCGGATCAAGGATATCTAATTTAATATTTCCGGTTCCAAGTCCCTGTTCTACCCGTTTAACACTTTCAGGATTTTGCAACCCTGCCGGTACATAACCGGTTGCAGGAGCATTTGGTGTTATTACTGCACAGTTTATGTCAATAAATTGTATGGTACCAGCAAAGTCTTCGTTAATTATTTTTGTGCATTCGGTAGGTTGTAAACCCTTAGTACCATAATTAGGATCTCCCATATCATAGGAAACGAGTGCATAATAATAACGCTGCCCATTATTAACAAGAGTATCTTTAAAACTGTGTTGTAAACTGTTATCTTCACCGCGCCAAAATCTTGCACCATTAATACCAACAGGATCGGGACCTTTAATTCCATCTTTTAAATCAAACTGGGCAAGAGGTTTCCAATATTTTGGATTACCTTTTGAATCAGTAATAATTTTAGCATCATTAAAAGCTGATTCTGTGCTTTTGTAAATTAAGTATCCTTCAAAATCTTTTTTATATCCTTTTGTTGGGTCTCCATCCTGGTAACCAAGGAATTTATCTACGGATGCTTCAGCCTTATTATCCCAGAACAGATAAACAGCCCCGTCTCCAGGTACTGCGGTTAATTTTGGTTTGCTTGGCGGTTTGGAAAAATTATAATTAGCATTGTAAATTTGTTGAACAGTTTCCTTATTAAAAATAAGATCTTCCAGGTTATTGCCAAACATTAATGCCATCGAGAATCTTTCTCTTTTATTCTTAAAAAGAGGAAATGGTCCGGAGGCAAATACCATGCTAATATTTGAATTTTGAAGAGAAGTATCGAACGTACCGGCAACCATTTTCATCCACATAGTTTCATCATCTTTTGGCCAGCCGCCGCCAACACCACCATCGCCTAACCTGTAAATTGAAACTGCTGTCAAACCGATCTGATCAGATTCGTCTTTATCGGTTTTATCAACATTCGGTTCGCCGGGGAATTCAGTGGCAACAGGGTATGCACCACTTGTGGGTAATCCATCACCTTCGCCCTGATCTGGTAAGGTATAGCCTTCATCAAGTGGTCCAATTCCGTCTAAACCAACATCATCATTAAGCGGTTCGTGTAATTCTGGATTCCATTTACCATCACCGTTCAAATCGGAAAAGCCTATCCAATCATGGTCATTATCAATACCATCATCTCTTCTCTCATCAACAAGTCCATCTTCATCATCGTCCTTTCCATTAGATCCATTGCCAGGACTTTCAAGATATGCATAACCATACATACCTGTAGCCCATCCATCCGGTAATCCTTTGCCATTACCATCAAATGCATAGGCAATATCCAATTTTGTATCGAATGAAGCACAGTCATCACCGGAGTCATTAGTTCCGCCAACACCGGGATCAGTATAAAGTCCGAAAGAAGCGTTACTATAATCATTATCAGAAATGTTAATTATATCAAAATGCCAGAAAATAAGATTTTCAGCAAGTACGTGAGACCATTGAAAACCTCTTGTTTCAACGCGTATTCCTAAACCGCCCCTATCAGAATCCGCAGCGATAGGGAAAAATAAAAAAGGAAGACGTGTGAATTCTTTATCTTTTGAATCATCCATTATAAAAAATGTTTCAAAATCCGAATTAGTTATTCCTTTACCAAAATAACCGCTCCATTTACCTGCCCATCCCGGGTCATTAAGATCGGTCATTTTATCGGGCCAATACAAAGGCCAGGATTTTGGATCGCCACTAATAGCCGGTTTTATTGATTGCGGATTTGCATATCCCGGCACCGGTGTTAAAGTCCAAAGTGCGCCGGTTACGGGATCTTTATCAACCCATTCTCTGTAATAAGTTTCCAGCGGGTGAATTTTTTGTCCTGTTCCAGGTGCAGTAACTTCTGCGGCAATAAGAACGCAAATTCCATCTTCGTAGGAATGTCCTGATCCGCTTGGCCATTCTCCGGAAGGTTGGTTGGGCCAATGACCAATCTGACCAACATTGTCAAATAAAGTTCTAACGCGGTTACCATTCATAATGCTTTCTCTTCTATATTGGATGTCACCTTTCGGTTCATTGCGGTAGAACCTTGTTAGGTTATCTGTTTGTGTATAGAAAGAGGAGCTGATTAAGAATAATAAAAAAAGTATTAAATATTTTTTTGTCATTTTTTTCTCCAAATCAAAAGTATCTAAAATCCGAATCCGAACCCAACACGAATTTCTCTTGGTGTTGAATAAAAGGATGGGTCTTTGACATATTGTTCAATTGTATTTAAGCCAATTACATTAACCGGACTAAACCTGTAACCTAAATCTGAATTAGCTCTGCCGGTTGTTCCATAAACCCCGTATTCATTTTTAATATCCAGAATATTATAAACCAGCAAGAATGTATTAATGTCTATTCCGGCAATCTTAAATACTTTTTCGGCGCGAAGATCAAGATTGTAAAACTCAGGTCTGGTTCCACCATTTTCAAACCGTACTCCTTTCGAAATTCTAACATCTTCTGTATAAGGAGTGCCGCTTCCATATTGGAAAATCAATCCAATCGTCCAATCGCCAGGTTCGCCAACTGTAACAGAAGCGTTAAGCGTATTTCTTTGATCCCAGTTTAGTGGAACTACAACTTTTGTTTCTTCAATTGGAGGATCTGTTTGATTATTATTAAAAACCGTATTAGGATCTGAAGAATTACCTTCAGCTATCTGGAATGTATAATCCAATTTAAAACCAAAATAATCAGAAAAACGTTTATCCACCGTAACAATAAATCCTCTTACGTTTCCGTAATCTCTGTTAATATATCTTGCATATCTTACAGCATCATAAGTTCTAATAATTTCCATACCCAGTAAGTTTCTTATGTCTCTGTAATACATGGTAACATCCAGTGCAAGATTTTGAAATAAAACCTGTTGTAAACCAATTTCATATTGAACTGTTTTTTGCGGTTTGAGATCAGGATTTCCGATTATTGAGCTTAACTGATCTTGCCCTTGCGGAACAAAATAATCAGGATTTGTATAAAGATTATCAAAGGAAGGAATTTGAAAGAAATGTCCATATGAAAATCTTATAATTCCTTGATCTGTAATAGGGAATGACGCACCTAAACGGGGACTAACCTGCCATTTTTTTGTGGCTTCTTTCATAATAAGATTTCCGCCAGCATCTGTTCCGTAAAAGTTTGTATTTCTATCTACGTTTTTCAAATCAACTGGCACTTGTGCGCTTGGATCAAAATAATCCAGGCGAACACCTGCGTTGATTATCATAATATCATATTCCATTTTATCTTGCACATAGGCAGAAAATTCATTCGGTTTTCTTACATAAAGAATATTGCTTCCTACATCTGTAATTGTACCAAGATTTGGATAACCTGGTTTAAAAGCAACGTATCCATTTGTATCGGCTATTCCCACATTAATTAAATCGTTGCTGTGGTTAAAAATTTTGTGTGCTCTGTATTCTGCGCCAATACCAATCTTATGCTCTTTGGAAATTTGTGAAGACAATGCCCATTGTATAATATTGGTTGAAGTATTTCTTTCATATCTGTTTCCTTCATTACCACCGGATCTAAAAGTGTAACCACTAAGAGCGAGTCCCTGCCGTGGATCCACATATCTTGGATCGTATGGATCATCATATCTGTTTCCCCAATATTTGTACAAAGCAGATGAAAACTTGAGAGTTTGGAAAGTACTTTGTGAAGGAAAAAATGAAATCTGAAAATTATGTATTAAGTCGGTTCTGTGATGAGCCATTTTACCGTCAGGAGTCCAGGAATAATAATGGTCGTAACCTTTGTTATAATTATTATCCCAAAAAATACTATAGCTTAATTTTAATGAAGGAAGAGCGTAAGAAAGTTTTCCGTTGAATGATAATTTTTTATCTGGATTCATCGATACATATTTACCATCTCCTGTTGCAATCGGAATGTATTCATTATTAGGAAGTTGGATAGGAGCAATATCTGTAATATTATAAACTCTTTTACCATACAGGTAGCCCTCGTTTTCATAGTAACGCCCTGTTAAAAAGAAAAATAAATTGCTTACAGGTTGAACCGGTCCGCTAAAACTGAATTGTAGATTTTTAGTGGGTACACGGGCAACCTTATCAAGGTTCTGAAAAAGATCGGTATGAGAAGTAACATAATTACCAACATATCCGTTAACAGAACCTTCAAATTTTTGCGAACCATCCTGTGTAACAATATTTACAATACCGGACATTGCCTGCCCATATTCAGCATTAAAGGTACCGCTAATTACTTCCATCTGCCGGATTGATGAGTTTTCTACCTGAAGAACGAAGCTGTTATCAAAAGCGTCAGTAACTGAAACACCATCAACAAGGTAAGAAACTTCATTGGAACGACCGCCTCTGAAGTGACCATCCATAACACCAGCCTGCAGATTAACAATCTGTCCCACGCTTTCTACCGGCATCATTTTTATATCACTTGCAGAAATAGTTACTGATGTTGAAGTTAAATCTTTTTGAACTAAAGGACGTTCAGCTCTAACAATAACTTCCTGTTTCATAGTAACAGAAGTAGAATTTAAGGAAACGTCCAGCTTGGTTGTTAAATCAATTTTAATAACAACATTTTCCACAATTGTTTTTTGGAAACCGACAGCCGTAACGATTGCTCTATATTCTCCGGGTGGTATATTATTAATATAATAATACCCATCAATATCTGCTGCCGCACCTAAATAAGTTCCTTCTATAATTATATTTGCGCCAACAACTGGTTCCTTGTTTTCATCAAGTATTTTTCCGGAAAGTTTGCCGGTTGTTCCCGCATATGTAATTATTGGAAAAAGGAAAACTAAATAAAGAAATAATTTTAATACTCTGAAATTTTGTACAGAGGATCTCAACTTATACCTCCATTTTAATGTTCATCTTAAACGAAATTATATAATAATTAAAATCTATATATCGGGAATAATCCCGGATTATTTTCTTGCTTAAAATTCAATTTGAAACTACAAACGAGAAATATTTCAATTAACGATAATTACTTTCATTCAAAATTAAGAACAGGTTATATTAATTATTATTTATCCTTAAAACGAAGAGGCGGTATTTCAACCGCCTCTTCAAGGAGGAGTTCATAGGAAATTATTTAACAAGCATCATCTTTTTTGCACTCTGGAATTGACCAGAAGTGATTTGATATAAATAGATTCCGCTTGATAAGTTGCTTGCATCGAAGTTTACTGAATAGACGCCAGCACTTTGGAACTGATTAACTAATTCTTTTACTTCTCTTCCTAAAACATCATAGATCTTCATTGAAACCAATCCTGGTTTTTCAATTGAGTATTTTATTTGTGTGGCAGGATTGAATGGGTTAGGATAGTTTTGATCTAATGCATAACTATATGCAAGCGCTTTGTTATCATTTACACCAACAGCCCACTTATTGCCAATCCACGTCCATAACCAACGTGAAGTAGTACCCCAGGATAGATCGTTGTTATTAGGTGAATAGCACATAATACCTTCTCTTGAACCAACAGGATCATCATTATCGTTTATAGAGAAGTCAATTGGAATTCTCATTCCTTCCTGTGGAACAAAAACATCATCAAAATTAGTTTGACCGGCATTACGTTTCTTTGCTAAATTTTCCCAGGAAATTCTTGCTTCTACAGTATAACCAGTTGGGAACTTTTCACCCCAAAAATAATCTGCAGTTCCAGGTATAACTAATGAATCAGAATTTGTTCCATCAAGTAAACATCTGTTTTTTGAAAAACGGAAATGGTAATCTGGTGTTGCACCTCTCTTATAAGCTCCGTGTGGAGCGCCATGCCAATTATATGTGCCTAGAAAAAGATCCGGACAGTCGCTTAAGTAAGATGCTATTTCAGATTCAGGTCTAACAACAACTACATCATCTTCAATATCAAAAGCAACATACAAGTAAGTTGGATCTACAGCTACATAGGCAGTAACTTTTAAGTCAGCATCACCATTTATTAATGTATTTGGCGCAACTGTTCCCGAACCGTCTGTAACAGACATAACTATTGGAGTAATGCCTGCCCATTCTTTAAGATCGCCATCTGCAACAAAAGTAGAAGTTGGAGCATTAAGAGAAATTGTAGAAACACCTTTTGCCATATTTGTAATTGGTTGAGGAGTCTGAACGATTTCTCCAACATTACCTGCTTTATCAACTGCATTAACAGCATAATAATAGCTAACAGATTGATCAGTATTCGGAGACCTTAAAAGTTGTTCCCATACTGAAGTGCCTTCTGGAACTGCAAGTTTTGCAACTTCAACACCTGCAGGCAGTGGATCTGGAATAGGATTAGGAATTGGATTTTCGCTATAATAAACATTATAAATTTCACCTGATTCACCAGGAACATCGTTCCAGGTAACCAAGTTAGAGTAAGTGCCCTGAACTGCTAACAAACCATCTGGTGGAGGTGGAGCAGTAACGTCTGTAGATCTGTATCCTTCAGGGGTTAATAAATCTACCATCAATGAACCTTCGCAAATTTCTCCCTGAACATAAGGAGCATCTGCACTACCTGAAAATTCTATTTTCCAGGATTTAATTTTATCTAAGTTTAAATTTCCATCCCCGATATTACCTGATTCCCAGGAAGGAATAGTAAAACCATCCCTTGGAAGAACACTAAGACCAACTCCTTTACTTTCAAGACGAAGTTTGATCATCTGCCAATCAGATGTTTGATAGAGATTGACAGGAACCGTCATTTGCCAGGGTTCAGTTGCCACACTTCCATCATATAGGAAGAAGCGCATAGTAACTCGTTGATCTGCACCGGTGAAAGGAGTGAGGACTTTTATAAAAAATACAAGATCTGTATTAGCAGATAAATCTGGTAAAAAGGTGCCATCTGGCATACTGTGCTGGGCATTTACATAACCGCCCCAGCTTTGACTGTTATTCACTTTAATATCAAGTTTAAGTGATGAATAACCTTCAAATGGTTTATCGGTAACATCTGTTAAGGCAATAATGCCATCATTACCAGCGCCTGCCCAAGACATATTATCAAGAGCAAAGAAACTATTTACTGCAGTAGAATCAAAAGTAGAAACTGGTGGGTAAGCAGTATCAAGAAATTCCAATTTATCAAAAATGATTGTACCAGTTCCTTTTCCATTATTTACAATACCAGGTGTTTCCCATTCTAAAACATATCCGCCAACTTTGTTTAGATCTAGTACTCCATTATTTTCTGTTCCAGCCCATCCTGGTAATGAAAATCCTGTAGCATTTGGTGCACCTTTTCCTAAATCAGTTAAAGGTATAATAAGCGACTTCCATCCTGGTGTATCATCATACATTGCTGTACCCATATTAATATACCAGCTTTCGTGGTCACCTCCACCATCCCAATAACCAGCACCACCGTCAAAAATCTGCATTCTGAATTCTACAGAAGCAACCGGATTTGCGGGTGTAACAACATTGTACCAAAGTCTTAATGCCTTGGCACTAGACCAATCCAGATAAGTAGAATCACTCTGCGGAACCTGATAGGTAAGCTGTGTATAGCCTCCGTAGCTTTCCGAACTATGCACAACATAATCACATTGTAAAGCGCCAGTTCCATCGTATTGACCAGTGGTTAGATCGGTCAACGTTAATGCACCTTCACCTGATGCTTGACCTGGTGTAGGTGGATGTCTGAAAAGAGTATCAGCCGCAACATTTTCAAACCCATTTACAATCCATTGGGCGTTAATAAATGATGCACAGGAAAAAAGGAATAGAACCATTAAAAGTTTCTTCATAACTTTTATTCTCCTTAGTTGTTTAGATTTTTAATTATTTAACATCGGGCAAAACACTTTTAATTTATTTTAAAAAATTACCACAAACTCCACATTCCAAGGATGATAATTAGAATAAATACCGATAAAAGCAAGTTAGTTCTGTATCCACTTACTGCACCGGAGTTATTGAAATTGTAACTAAATTCCTTAAAGCTATCTGCAAAAGAATATTTGATTTTTTGTACTTTAGATACTTCTTGTTTTTGGAATAGAAAGCTGACGGCTAATAGTAAAAAAGAACTTATTGCAAATAAAATTATTGCAAAATGTAAAAAGTTTATTTCTTTAATAGCAATTAGAAAAGAATTTTGAACATAACCCATATTTACCAACATATCCAATGCAAATCTTGATAATCCAATAATCTCTCCAATTATCAAAGTCCATATTGCAGCTTTAGCAGTTATACGTTTCATAGTTAATCCAAAAATAAAAACTGCGGTTATTGGAGGACTAACATAACCTTGTAAACTCTGTAAGTAAAGATAGACCTGGCTGGTAATTATTTTAACTAACGGTACACATAAAATTGCTACAACAACAAATATGGTTGTAGAAAGCCTTCCTATAAGAACTAGTTCTCTTTCCGATGCTTCAAGATGTTTAGGTTTGTAAATATCGTTGGTATACAATGCCGCCATACTGTTAAACACACTTGCAAGTGATGACATTATTGCTGCTAATAAGCCGGCAACTACAAATCCTTTAACCCCGATGGGAAGCAAGTTACTTGCAAGCAATACCGGGTATGCTTCATCTCCGGAAATTTCCGGATATAAAATTGCAGCAATTAAACCGGGTAATACCAAAACAAATACCGGCAGAATTTTTAGAAAAGCTGCCAGAAGAGATCCTCGGCGGGCATCGTTTATACTTTTAGAACTAAGCAGCCTTTGCATTATATATTGATCGGCACACCAATACCAAAAAGCAATAATCGGTGCGCCAAAGATAATTCCTGTCCACGGAAAATCAGGATCGGAAGCTGGTTTGAACATATTAAAAAAGTGGCTTGGTAGTTTTGCTTTCAAACCGCTTATTCCACCAACTTCAGATAAACCATATAGTGTAAGTATAATTGCAGCTAATATAAAAAGTATTGCCTGAAAAACATGAGTACGCATAACCGCATGAGCACCACCAATAACACAGTATAAACCTGTAACTAAAATTATAATTATAGCCGATGCATAAATATTTAATCCGAAAATTTTAGAGAATAGTATCCCGCCAGCAAATAAAGTAACCGATATTTTTGTAAACAAATAAATTACAAGTGAAAAGATTGTGAAAAATTTTCTGCTTCTCGAGTCAAACCGTTCTCCCAGAAATTCCGGCATTGTAATAACTCCCGATTTTAGAAAAATCGGCGCTAGAAACCATCCGAGAAGAATCAATATAAAGATCGCCATAAGTTCAAACTGCCCAACAGCTAAACCTCGTGAAGCGCCCGATCCTGCCAATCCAATAAAATGCTCGCTGGAAATATTTGTAGCAAAAATAGATAAGCCGACAACTATCCAACCCATATTTCTTCCGGCAAGAAAATAATCGGTTGTATTTCTATCCCTTTTACGAGAGTAGTTAAAACCAATACTTAATACAACGATTAAGTATATAAAAAGAATAAAACTATCAAGTAATGAAAAATTACTAATCACAGTTGTCCGATTTTAAACAAGCCTCTACTCTCACAAAAAGTGCCAGAAAGAGTAAAGTTATTTTTATCGAATAAAAGAAGATTTTTACTTTGGAAAATGCAATTGATAAGTTGTTCTTATTAAATTGATAACTGGATGGTTATTATTTTAATAAGCAGACTTTTGCAATGACACAACAATACAATTCAAATGATTTTCTTTTAGTGGTTAGTTGAATACAAATGAAATGTTTTAAATTTAAGGAGTGATTTACTCAAATCCATTATTATAAATTTAGCAATATGTTTTGCTTAGGATGATGGTTCACAAAATATTCATAATCTAACCTCCAACATATTAAATCCAAAAACAAACATCCATTTTACTTAAGCAAAACTATCTTCTTTATATCAATAAAACTACCAGCTTTAATCTGGTAAAAATAAATTCCGCTTGGCAATTGATTATTAGCTATCGAAAATTGATTGTTATAAGAACCAGCATCTCTCTCTTCATCAACAAGTGTTGCTACTTCCTTTCCCAAAATATCAAAAATTTTTAATTGTACATAACTGCGGATTGGCAACTGCCAGCTTATAACTGTGGCAGGATTAAAGGGATTTGGAAAATTCTGTTCTAACTTAAATTCTTTCGGAACTTCACTTTTTTTAGTTTCTTCAATACCTGTTACAACACCACCAAGATTGAAGTATGGTTCATATGTATCTTTTAATGTTTGCCCGACAGGTTTTAATTTACTTCTGTTCATAGTATACAAACCCATGCTCTGAAAACCATTAGGATGCCCATGAGAATACCAGTCAAAAATACACCACCAGGTTGTTCCCATCAAAAATCCATTTGTATTAAAGTTACCACTGGAAGAAATTGGTGCAAATGTTTTGAATGCGTTAAACGTATCATTAAAGATTTTAACCTGCTTATCTAATGTTGAATTATCCTCACTTGACCAGTATCCAAATTCAGTATCCATAACCGGTTTACCTGGATTTTTTGCTTTTGCATTAACTAAGAAATTTGTTGTGCCGCCAAAGTAGGATGATCCATAAAAAATCCCAAAGTAAAGTGTCCAACCCGCAACATCGCAAACTGCTTGTGATGGATCATCCGGTCCAGGTCGATCCGCCGCAGCTGACTGTATAACCAATCTGCCATCTTTAAATTTGCCATTTAATTCAGCCCACATCTTCTGAATAAAAACCTTCCGGTTATCAACATCATTACATTCGTTACAAGTGCTCCAGAATAAAATTGAAGGGCGGTTATAATCTTTAAAAATCATTTCCTTAAACATTTGTTCATGAATATGCCGGTCATTGTTTTGTATTTGCCAGGCTTCTGCCAAATCGAATTGCCATACCGGAATTTCTTCAACGATGGCTATACCGAGCCTGTCTGCTATAAGATATGTGAAAAGATGGTTTGGATAGTGAGCGGTACGCAGCATATTTGCATTTACATCTTTAACTTTTTCAAGATCAGAAAAAATTGTGTCGATTGGTATGCTTCTGCCATAAAGCGGGTGATCTTCGTGCCGTGCAACTCCGGTAAAGAACACAACTTTTCCATTTAGCAATACTTTATCCGATGATCTGACAACGGTTCGTATTCCAAATTGTGTATAAAACTCATCTAACACATTTCCGTTTTCTTTAAGAGTTATTTTCATCACGTACAAATTGGGATTTTTAGGCGACCACAATTTTGGGTTTTCAATCTGAAGATTTGTTTTGAAAATATGAATTGAATCTTTTAATACATCAAAATTTGCCGATGAATTACCGTTAATATTTTCAGCGTTGCCAATCAGTTCCGAGGCTTTTTCTGTCTTTAAATTGTTTGGGTTAACATCCGCAGAAAAGACTTCAATATTTACATCAGCATTTTTTGTTATAGTTGATTTATTATAAACTGTAACTGATGTTTGAATATTTCCATTAGTATCTTTGGGAACGATGTCCGCTCTTACTATAGAAACCGGATTAGATATTTCAAGGTAAACATCGTGAATAATTCCAGCATAATTAAACCAATCAACTTTAGGGTAAGGAACAATATCAGTCCTTGTTCCCCAAGCGGGATTATCAACTCTTACCGCCAAAACATTTTGCCCGCTAAAATTCAACTTGCCGGAAACATCAAATGCAAATGGAGTATAACCTCCTTCGTGATAGCCGAGGTAATTTCCATTTAACCAAACATCTGCTATATAATTCACAGAATAAAAAATCAGTTTGATAAATTTACCGTTAACAGAATCCGATAAGTTAAACTTGTATCTATACCACACTCCGTCCTGATAGTATTCCGGCACTTTAGGAAAAGCGTACATTGTGTTTTCAACGCCAGGAATATTTTTATCCTCCCAGGTATTATCATCATAAGCTGCTGTAAAACGATCCTGCGCCTCTGTAACAATATTGTTGTACCCATCAGTGTTTCTTTCAGCTAATGAAAAATCATGATTTGCTGTGAACCGTTGTTTCTTCCATATTCCTCTCAAATCAATTATCTGTCGATCCTGTTTTTCAAAAGAAGGAACCGGCATACCATTTTGATATGGAACGAAAACGCCATCACTTATTGGCAGCGATAAAGTTGGTTTTAGTGTTCCTACCTGAGAATGAAGAAATGAGGTTGAAAGAAATAAGTTAATTAAAGTGATTATAATGAAAAATTTTCTTGTCATTACTTTTACACCCTATATATTTGTTGGTTCTGGAATCTAATAATTTTACAATAACAGTACCAGTTCAAAATAAATTCATTTTGAATAAAAACATCAACTGGAATTTGATTTGAAAACATGTACTTATCAATCTAATAAGTAGCGACTTATTAAAATAATAATTATCAAAGCTGTTCAATTATTAAGTGGTTTTTGGTAAAGCATTTAATAAATTTTTAAAACTTATCTGATTTACCCAAAATTATTTTAATCCCAATTCTTTTGCCATGCGATAATAATTTGGTGGTGCCAAGCCAAGTTTTTTTGCTGCTTCAGTATCCGATGTTGAATTCCTTCTTACAAACATAAAATATTTTTCTCTAATCATTTTTTCCATCTGTTTAAGTGGAATTATCTCACCATCATCTAAAAATTTTATTCCTTCAAATTTTTTCGTTTCTAAAGAATCTGCTTCAGTTACACCCAAAGTCCGTTGTGCAACCAGTGGAGTTATAATTCTTTCATCTATAAATAGAAATCGTTGAACAACATTAATCAGTTCTCTTATATTACCAGGCCATTCATAATTGAGAAGAATTTCCTGCGCCCCGGCGTCTATAAACGGTTTTTCCTTACCCATATCAATACTTAATTGAGCCATATAATACTGTATTAAAAGTGGAATATCAGCTGGTCTTTGCTTTAGCTCTGGCACTTCAATCGGAACAACATTTAACCGGTAATAAAGATCTTCTCTAAATCTTTTAGCTTTAACCTCTTCCTCAATATTTCTGTTAGTGGCAGCAATTATTCTAACGTCAACTTTTATTTTTTCTGTTCGACCTATCTTTTCCAATTCACCATCCTGTATAACTCTAAGCAACTTTACCTGAGCTAATAGCGGTAGTTCTGTAATTTCATCCAAAAAAATTGTACCGTTGTTGGCAATTTCAAATAATCCTAACTTCTTTTTATCCGCTCCGGTAAAAGCGCCTTTTTCATAACCAAAAAATTCACTTTCAACAAGTTCGTTAGGAAGACTACCACAGTTAATCGGAATAAAATTCTCAAACTTTCTGTTGCTGTTGTAGTGAATATTATAAGCAACTAATTCTTTACCGGTACCGGAAGCGCCTTTAATAAGCACAACTACGTTACCGTGAGAATATTTTTTAATATCTTCCCGCAGTTTAACCATCAACGGAGATTCACCGATGATTCTTTTTTGTCTTAATACATCGTTAATATTCCTCATTAATTTTTGATTAGACTTCAATCTTTCTCTTTCAAGCACGCATTTTTCGTAAGCATTAAAAATGCTGATTATAAAATCAGTTGGCTGGTAAATATATTCTTCAATATCACCGGGATATTTTGTGCAGTACCAAAACGCACCTGCTTTAATTAGTTTATTCGCAAAATTGTAATCTGTTATGTTAATAGTCATTTTGGTAATTACAATAATTTGAATTGAAGAATTAATTTCTTTAATTCTTTGAATTAAGCTTTCTCCCATTAAGCCGCCGGCTATCTGGAAATCCATAATTACAACATCAAGATCAATTTCTTCATCCTCTAGTAGATCTAAAGCATCTTTACCGTTAGATACAATTTTAATTATAGAAATCTGATCTGAGAATGGAGCAATAGTATTCTGAACTCTTCGAACATCAAATTCTTCATCTTCAATCAATAAAACCTTTACCTGACTATTTGCAAGCATTTCTTATTCCTTTAAGAATTAATCTGAATTTTAATAATAATTTCAAAGTTTTTTGTTATCATTCACTCGTTAATCTTTTAATTTGATCACCGTAAAAAAAATCAGTTTTTGAATTTCTCTATTAGTTTTTTATAGCAATAATTAATGCACATCCTTTGCCGCTGAAATTTTTAGCATGCAATTCCCAGCCGCAGCGTTTGCTAATCTCATAAGCTATATAGCAACCATACCCAACATTTTGCATATCGGTTTTTTTGCTTGTTACATTTTCCAAAAATATTTTTTGAATTCCATCATCAGTTTTTTCTATCAATTCTGGCAAAATACCTTTCCCATCATCAGAAATTTCTATGGTTGATAGTTTTTGTTCCGGATTGTATTTCGTCTTTATAATTATGGTAAGAAACTGTTCGCCGCCGTGTTCAATGCTGTTTTGTATTAACGGTTCTATAATTTCCCAAATAACAAATTCATTTACCGGAACGATGGGGAGATTTTCATCCAAATTTAATTCTATTTGATAAGCATTCGACTTTCTTGAAATTCTTAAGAAAATATGCTCAACAATAAAACGAATAACCTCATTTAAATTTGTCCTGAAGATTGGATTCCTAATTGTCTGCACCGGCGGATCGTACCATTTCATATCATAAATTACACGCGAAATGAAGTTGGAGTATTTTGTAACTCTATCTTTAATTTCTTTAGTGTTCTCCGGGTTAAGCTGTCGTAAATCGTCTTTAATAAAACCCATCACCTTTTCTGCTTTATGATGAGTGTGATAAATCCTTTTAGTAAAAAGCAATTCTTTTTCATAGTTGAATTGTTTTTTTAAATTCTTTTCGTGCTCCTCAAATAAAAGTTTTTGTGCTTCGTCTCTTTCCTTTACAGTGTAACTGGAAATAAAGTACATTGCCAGTAAACCAAATAGAATTAACGAAAGATATATAACAGAAGTTTCATCGTAGCTTGAACTGATTTGATTTGTTATGAAAGAAAAATTTGGAGTATTTTTCATATAAAGTGCGCCAACAAATTCTCCGCGTAAAACAAACGGCACTAAAATATGAAAAGTCTGTTTGTCCGTTAAGATGCTGTAAATTTGTTCTTTTGAGATCAAATCATTCTTTATACTTTGAAAAATTTTTATTGCGTTTGAATGCCCAACCTTTGGTTTCGGTGGATTGTATTCATTCTTAAATAAGAAAGAAAATAAAATACTGCCATCATCAATTGCGTAAATGTTTTTATCCTTTGTTACCAACACACAAATCTCTTCAATATTATGCTGAAGCACTTGCTGGCTAAAAATTATATCGAATGACTGAATGATTCTGTTCACTTCATCATCTTCAAGTTTTTCTTTTGGATTTAGAGTTTCCACTAATAGCTCCAACGATGTAGTTGTTAAATTAGCAAGTCGCTCAGCGGAATCTTTTTGATACCAATCCTGGGTTTTACTTAAAAAGCTATTGATAGAAGATTTATTTATGAAAGAAAGTATTAATTGAAATGAGAAAAGAATAATAAAGAGAACGGTAAGATGTTTGAACTCGAAATGATATTCCTTCAATTTCTCAATTATTTTTTTTTTGCTCATAATTTTATCATTCTAAAAATTACTAGTTTGATTTATTTTTTCTTCTGCCTTTGTCAACGCATCTTTAACAGTAATTTTTTGCTGCATTGCCAAATTTAAATAGTACGAAAGTATGTCTGAAATATTTGTATAATTTTCTAAAAATGGTCTGTGGAAACCATGCTGCAGAAGTGTCTTGTAAAATTTTAGTTCATTATGTTTGTTAATATAAGCTGAATCAGAGTATATTTCATTGTTGATGGGTAAATATCCGCCAACCTCGTACATAATTTTTTGTGCTTCTTTACTTTGAATAAAATTAATAAATGTCATTGATTCCGATACTTTGGTTGAATATTTTGAAATCATTAAATTCCAGCCGCCAAATACAGAAGTTACTTTTCCACCTGCAAAGTGCGGAGTTGGTGCTTTTTCAATTGTTGCATTAGGAGATTTGAATTTATCCTTGTAGTTAACCTCAAAGCTTGCCCAACCGCGTAAAAATATACCGTTATTTTCAACAAAATAATCATAGCTTGGATTTTCTTTAAACTCACATACCTGTTTTGGGGAAACGCCATATTTATTTACTAAATCTACAAGTAGCTGTAAAGATTTAACTGCTTCTGGTGAAATAAGATTTAGTTTATTGTACTCAACAATACTTTTGTTTTGTTCAGCCATCATTTCTGCAAAGCTGCATATAAGCCCTTCATAATCATCTGCGGGGAATAAGAAGAAAGGATTTTGCTTTTTAAGTCTTTGATTAAGCAGTATAAAATCCTCCCAGGTAATAGATTCGCTTAGCTTCTTTTGCCATATTTTAAAATCTGGCAACTCCATCAATAAATCTTTCCTGTAAAACATCACAGCTATATCAATGTAAATTGGAATAGCAACTAAAGTATTTTTATAAATACTGGATTCTAATGCTTGCGGCAATAAATTGTCTTTTTGTTTTTGTGTGATAAGTTTATCCAACGGGATACACCACTTAGCAAAACGGGGAACCCATATCTGGTCGACGGCTAAAACATCAATTCGTTCACTTTTACTTCGCAAATACCTTGCAAGAAGTTCTTTCCTTTCATTTGTGCTAAACTTTTCAAATGGAGTATTTATAGCAACAACCTGAATTTGACCCTTGTATTTTTGATTAAAAAGATCAATCACTTTTTGATGAGCAATAGAAATATGATCGACAAAATATATCTTTTTAACTGGACCTTCCGGGTTTCGGGAATTTAATGGTGAAGAAACATATCCAATTAGTATAAAGGCTGTAATAAGAATAGTGCTTACAATAACATAAAAAAGTTTCTCAAATTTCATTTGATTTTAATTTTATTTTAAAAACCTCATTTTCTCAAAATCGCTAATGCAAGTTAAAAAAAATCCGAATAGTTTACACTTTACATTTGGGTCAAATAATTAAATCTTATTGTGTAGTGAATTTCCTTGAGCAGACTTTTATTTCATTTCACTTATCAATTTAATAAGTAGTTGTTATTAAATTGATAAGTAGAATATCAGCTTGAATATATTTTTATGGAAAAATTTGAGATATAATTTATTCCTTTAATTGTAATAACAGGCATAATATTTGACCTTTGCCAACTTAATAAATAGCATTCAAGTGTCAAAAAATTCATCTTTTAATAAAAATATTTTAACTGAGTATAAACGATTTTTTTAACCTAATCATTAGGAGTATTTATGGCTGCATCTAGTCCTACGATGTCAACAAATGTTAAGTCGACAGGAAATGGCGCAAACTATACGCCGGCACTAATAGTTCTTACTTCATTATTTTTTATGTGGGGATTTTTAACCTGCTTAAATGATATTCTAATTCCACATCTAAAAGCTGTCTTCGATTTGAACTACACGCAAATAATGTTAATTCAGTTCACTTTTTTTACAGCATATGCAATTATCTCACTTCCTTCTGGAATGCTTGTAGAAAAAATTGGTTATAAGAAAGGGATTATCATTGGGTTAATAACGGCTGGTATTGGCTGTGTATTCTTCTATCCTGCAGCAGGTATGCGTTCATATCCCGTATTCTTGTTCGCTCTTTTTGTTTTAGCAAGTGGAATAACTTTGCTTCAGGTAGCAGCAAATCCTTATGTGGCAATATTGGGTAAACCGGAAACTGCTGCAAGCAGATTAAACCTTTCCCAGGCATTTAATTCCCTTGGAACAACCATTGCACCTTATCTGGGTTCAGTATTAATTCTTTCAGTAGCTGTAAAAGGTGCGGATGAATTAACTAAATTATCTCCAGATCAGGTTGCAATATATAAAGCTACCGAAGCAAGCTCTGTACAGTTACCATATCTTGGATTAGCAGCAGCTTTGATCTTAATTGCTGTTATCTTTGCTATGTTCAAACTGCCTAAAATTGAAGCAGCAGATGTTTCGGCAAGTGGTGGAAGCGGAGGAAGTTTTGATAGTGTACACAAGAGCGCCTGGGGTTACAAGCATTTGGTTCTTGGAGCTGTGGCAATCTTTGTTTACGTCGGTGGTGAAGTTTCAATTGGAAGTTTTTTAGTAAACTATTTTGGTGTTAAAGAAATTGCCGGACTGGCTCCAGAGCAAGCCGGAAAATATGTTTCATTCTACTGGGGTGGTGCAATGGTTGGAAGATTTATTGGAGCCTATGTTCAAAGAAAAATAAAACCTGGAACTGTATTGGCATTTAATGCAGTTGTTGCCGCTGTATTAGTTATTACAACAATGCTTACCAACGGTTCAGTTGCAATGTGGTCTATACTTTTAGTTGGATTATTTAATTCAATTATGTTTCCAACAATCTTTACACTTGCAATTGACGGATTAGGCAAACATACCGGACAAGGTTCTGGAATTTTATGTGCCGCAATTGTTGGTGGAGCCATAATACCAGTTGCACAAGGATTCTTTGCAGATAACATTGGAATTCATCACGCCTTTTTCTTGCCAGTACTTTGCTATATCTATATAGCATATTATGGCATTAAAGGACATATTCCTTCATTTCTAAAAACTGCAAGAGCTTAAGTTGATGAAGAAAGAAGTAACACTTGGAATAGACATTGGCGGAACCAATACAGTTTTTGGGTTTGTAGATATTCAGGGGAATTGTATGGCGGATTCTTCAATTCCAACAAATGCTCATGAAGACGCTCCGTTTCTGTTTGCCAGGTTATTTGAAAAGGCAGAAGAAATTTTCAAAAGCATTTCAAATTCCTGCCAGTTAGTTGGAATTGGTATTGGTGCTCCCAATGCTAATTATTATAATGGAACCGTAGAACAACCACCTAATTTAAGCTGGGGAATTGTTAATGTTCTTGAAATAATTAAACAATATCACGATTTACCCTCAGCAATTACCAATGATGCAAACGCTGCGGCAATTGGTGAAATGCAATTCGGTGCCGCAAAAGGAATGAAAGATTTTATTGTAATTACTTTGGGTACAGGATTAGGCAGCGGAATTGTTGTTAATGGCGAATTGGTTTATGGTCACGATGGATTTGCCGGCGAGATTGGACATACTATTGTAGATATTAATGGAAGACAGTGCGGTTGCGGTAGAAAAGGCTGTTTAGAAACTTATGCTTCTGCATCTGGAATTAGAAGAACTGTTTATGAACTGCTTTGTACTTCTATGGAAGAAAGCTCTTTAAGAAATATTCCATTTAACGATTTAACTTCAAAAATGATTTTTAATGCTGCCGTAAATAAAGATAAGATTGCCCTGGATGCATTTGATTATACTGCTAAAATTCTTGGAATTAAATTAGCCGATGCAGTTGCTCATACAAGTCCGGAAGCAATTATTCTCTTTGGTGGGTTAGCTGCTGCCGGTGATTTGATTTTCAATCCAACTAAAAAATACATGGAAGAAAATATGCTTAACATTTTCAAAAATAAAGTAAAGCTGCTTCCATCCGGTTTAACAAAAGGAAATACTGCCGTACTTGGTGCAAGTGCATTGATTTGGAAGGAATTAGATAAGGAAAAAATAACAAACTAATTTATATGTAAATTTTTCCCGGCTATTCAAGCTGGATTATATAAGCTAAATCAATTTAAAAATAATTTAAGAGATTAAAATGCGAAGGAAAATATTTATACCAATTATACTTATAACAATTTTATTTCTTGGATTTGTTGGAGATAAATACCAAATGAACAAGTCATCAAAAAATAAAAATGATAAGGCAATCGAAAAGAAAGTTGCCTCATTACTTTCAAAAATGTCGCTCGATGAAAAGATCGGGCAAATGACACAAGTGGATTATAGCGCCATCAAAAATAATCTTGATGATATTAAAACGTACTACATTGGTTCGATACTTTGGGGTGGCGATACAGAAATTGATGATCTTTCTCCTCAAGGTTGGGCAAAAGTTTATGATCAACTCCAATCCTATGCACTTCTAACTCCGTTGAAGATTCCAATTATTGCTGGTATTGATGCTGTACATGGACATAACAATGTTAAAGGTGCAGTAATATTTCCACACAATGTTGGCTTGGGTTGTACGCGTAATGCAAAATTGGTGGAAAAGGCTGCCGCAGTTACAGCAGCAGAAATTGCCGGAACTGGAATCGATTGGGATTTTGCCCCTTGCATTGCTGTTGCACGAAATGAAAGATGGGGTAGAACATTTGAAAGCTTCGGCGAATCTCCGGAGTTAGCAAAGTCTCTTGGTGCAGCTTATGTAAAAGGTTTGCAGGGGAAAAATCTGTCAGAAAAAACTTCTATTCTTGCCTGTGCAAAACATTTTGTTGGTGATGGTGGAACAACTAATGGAATAGATCAGGGCAATACAGAAGTAGATGAACAAACTTTAAGAAAACTTCATTTGCCGGGTTATGTTGACGCAGTTAAAGCTGGTGCCGGTTCCGTTATGGCTTCTTACAATAGTTGGAATGGACAGAAGATGCACGGTAATAAATTTTTAATGACTGACGTTTTGAAAAAAGAACTTGGCTTTAAAGGATTTATAGTTTCGGATTGGGCTGCAATAGATCAGCTGGACAGTAATTATAAACGGGCGATTGCCATTTCTATAAATGCTGGAATGGATATGGCAATGATTCCAAACGGGCATAATGCCAAAAATAGTTATCTTGATTTTATAAAGGACTTGAAAGAATTAGTGAACGAAGGAACAGTTCCAACATCTAGAATTGATGATGCTGTCTCCCGGATTTTAAGAATAAAATTTATGATGGATTTATTCGAACACCCAATGACAGATAAAGAACTAACTGCAAAAGTTGGCTCAGCAGAACATAGAGCAGTTGCGCGCGAGTGTGTCCGTCAATCATTGGTTCTATTAAAGAATGATAATAAGACTCTTCCATTAAAGAAAAATGCAAAGACAATTTTAGTGGCAGGTAAGAATGCAAATGATCTTGGCAACCAATGCGGAGGCTGGACAATTATCTGGCAAGGATTAAGCGGAAACGATTTGACAACCGGCACTACAATTTTGGATGGAATAAAGAAAACTGTTTCTCCAAAAACTGAAGTTAAATTTTCTAAAGATGGTACCGGTGCTGCCGGATGCGATGTGGTAATTGTTGTTATTGGTGAAACTCCCTATGCTGAAATGAAAGGTGATAAACAAGATTTAAAGCTTGATGAAGAAGATGTACAGGCAATTAAAAACGCAAAAACTGCTGGTGTTCCAGTAGTGGTTGTTCTTCTTTCCGGCAGACCAATGATTATTGATCCCGTATTAAACCTCAGCAATGCGTTTGTTGCTGCCTGGTTGCCCGGTACAGAGGGGCAGGGTGTTGCGGATGTTCTGTTTGGTGATTATAAACCAACTGGAAAACTATCTCATTCCTGGCCCAAAGATATGACGCAGATTCCAATAAACGTTGGCGATAAAGATTATAAACCACTATTTAAATATGGATTTGGATTAACGTATTAAAATGGCAATGAACAAACATCGGATAAGAAACAACTTCAATTTGCCAAAAATAAAAATCTAGTAATTGTTATCTGGAATTTGTTCGGAATTTTAAATTTATAAATTGATACTTAAATAGAACTCCTCCTCCAACCATCTCTTAGTTTGTGATTTGATATTTTAATGACTAAGAGGTGGTTTTAATTTTACAATTCTTTAAAGAGGTAATTATGCACTTACTTTTACGTAAAACTATTATCGGGCTAATTTTATTTCTTGTATTATCTAGTGCAATTAATTCTCAATCAAAATCATTTGAAACAAAAATCGATTCAATTATTGCCGTAATGACGCTTGAAGAAAAAGTTGGACAGTTAAACCAGCTTTCAAGTGGCTTGGGATGGGGACCTGTTGTTAAACAGGAAGATATGGACGCGCAGAAGAAATTAGTAAAAGAAGGAAAGGTTGGTTCGTTTCTAAATGCAGTTGGAGCAGATATTACAAGACAGCTTCAGAAAGTTGCAATAGAAGAAACCCGCTTAAAGATTCCATTAATTTTTGGATTAGATGTTATACATGGTTTTAAAACTACTTTTCCAGTTCCCCTTGCAGAAGCTTCCAGTTGGGATCCTTCCGCTGTTGAAAAATCTGCAAGATATTCTGCAAAGGAAGCATCTGCATCCGGAATTCATTGGACTTTTGGACCAATGGTAGATATTGCACGCGATCCGCGCTGGGGAAGAATTGTAGAAGGTTCTGGTGAAGATACATATCTTGGTTCAGTTATGGCAGCCGCACGTGTTAAAGGATTTCAGGGAAATTTAACATCAAATGAAAATATAATTGCATGTGCAAAACACTTTGCCGCTTACGGCGCTGCAGAAGGTGGAAGAGATTATAACACAGTGGATATTTCTGAAAGAACTTTACGTGAAGTTTACCTACCACCATTTAAAGCCGCTGTTGATGCCGGTGTAAAAACTTTTATGTGCAGCTTTAATGAAATTGCTGGAGTTCCTTCATCAGCAAACCATCACCTGCTTACAGAAATTTTACGCGGTGAGTGGAAGTTTAAAGGATTTGTTGTTAGTGATTGGAATTCTGTTGGCGAACTTATACCTCATCAAATAGCTGCCAATCCTAAAGAAGCTGCTCTACTTGGTTTGAATGCCGGTGTTGATATGGATATGGAAGCGCGCGCTTACATTGATCAGCTTCCTGAATTGATTAAGCAAAAGAAAATTTCTGAAGAAATGTTAAATGAATCTGTTCGTAGAATTCTCCGCGTAAAGTTTGAATTAGGACTCTTTGATAATCCTTACCGAAATTGTAACGCAGAATTAGAAAAAACAAATATCCTTACAAAAGAAAATAAAGAAGCGGCTCTTGATGTTGCGCGCAAGTCGATTGTTCTTTTAAAAAATGAAAACAATCTTCTTCCTTTAAATAAAACGCTAAAAACTATTGCGGTTATTGGTCCATTAGCAGATAGCCAGCAGGATCCTTTGGGTTCCTGGGAACAGCTTGGCGATCCGAAAAATGTTGTTACTCTTTTGCAGGGAATAAAAACCAAAGTTCCTACAGCCAACATACTTTATTCAAAAGGATGTAATATTCTTGGCAATTCAAAAAAATATTTTGATGAAGCAATTGAAACTGCAAAAAAATCTGATGTTATAATTTTAGCGCTTGGTGAAGAAGGACATATGACTGGTGAAGCAAGAAGTCGTGCATCCCTCGATCTGCCGGGTGTTCAGGAAGATCTAGCAAAAGAAATTTTTAAAACCGGCAAACCGGTTATTGTAATTTTAATGAACGGAAGACCACTTTCAATAAATTGGATTGCAGCAAATATTCCTACAGTTGTGGAAACCTGGTTTTTAGGATTGCAGGCGGGCAATGCAATTGCAGATGTTTTATTCGGTGATTATAATCCTGGTGGAAAACTTACTGTTACATTTCCAAGAACAGTTGGACAGGTTCCGATTTATTACAACCATAAAAATACCGGGCGTCCATACGATCCCAAAAACTTTTATACATCATATTACATAGACACGCTTAACACTCCGCTTTATCCTTTCGGATTTGGGTTGAGCTTTACTAAATTTGAATATGGGAAAGTAAAACTAAGTGCTGATAAAATTTTAACTGATGGTAAACTAAAAGTATCAGTCGATGTTAAGAATAGCGGCGAATACGATGGAGAAGAAGTCGTTCAGCTTTACGTCAAAGATGATTTTGCTTCTGTAACCCGTCCGGTTAAAGAGCTTAAAGGATTTAAAAAAATATTTCTTAAGAAAGGTGAATCCCAAACTGTAAATTTTGAACTTGGCAAAAATGATTTGGCATTTTATAACAAAGATATGAAGTGGACTGTAGAGCCCGGTACTTTTAAAGTTTTTGTCGGCACAAATTCCGTGGACGTTCAGGAATCTTCATTTGAAGTAGTGGAGTAAATTAAAAAAATGATAATAAAGAAATTTCCATTTACCGTAAATATAACTTCGGCTTTTTTTTACATTGCACGAATGCTGGTTTTAATTTTTTTGATTACTTTTTTTCATGTCAATTGCAGCGATGCTTCACAGGCAGAATACTCCAACCCGACAATTATTTCCGGAATTGTGAAAAATACTGAAGGACAGCCGGTTGGCAATTCTAAAGTTACTCTTTCAACCGCACCTGATTTTGAGGGCGCATTTACTGATGATAATGGAATTTTCCAGTTGAAGAATTTTTCAGCAGGAAAACATAAATTAAAAGTACAACACATTGGCTATAACGATTTTGAAGCTGATGTTCCTTCTGCAAATAATGGTACTTCATCATTATATCCTGTTCTTTCACATAAAACCTATGATATTCCTTCTGTTAAACCATTAAGCAAAGGCAAGGTAAGAGTAAGGAATAAAATCCTTGAAACTGATTTTGATGGCGATGGAATTTATACTCCGTATATCGTAAAAGGCGCTGCGTTCTCACCAACACCAATTGGTGATAAACCTTACCTCCAGGGAATTGACGACAGAAGCGTTCAATTGTTGAAAGCTATGAATGGAAATACATTTAGAACTTACAGCGGAGTTGGAAAATATTTGCTGACGAAAGCTGCAGAAAACAATGTACGAGTAATCGTTAGTTTCTGGGTTCAATATGGTTATGATTTTTCTGACATAAATATTCGTAAACAGATTGTGGATGAGTTTTCACAAATGGTTCTTGATCTTAAAGATTATCCTGCAGTGCTTATGTGGAATATTGGAAATGAACAAAACTATCAAAATGGAAATACTCCTAATTGGTATACGCTTATTCAGGAACTTGCAATTGCAGCATACAAAATTGAAGGAGAAACTTATCATCCTGTGTGTGGAAATAATGGAAGTATAAATAACATTGGAAATGCCTCTTTGAATGCTGATGATGCTTCACTTACTTATATGGATTTGTGGGCATCCAACATTTATGAATGGGACATTGCTTCCAAAATTTCCGAGTATAAAAAGAAATCGCAAAAGGCAATTGTTGTTACGGAATGGGGAATTGATGCTTTGGATAACCGGAATAAAAAGGAATATGAAGATGTTCAGGCAAGTTTTGACAGCACTAACTGGGTTCAGATATCTTCAAGCAGTGATGTTTGCGTTGGTGGAACAGTATTCGAGTTTACTGATGAATGGTGGAAAGGTGGAACTCCTGATGTTCATGATTTTGGTGGTTATGAAACAGGTGCCCACCCCGATGGATACTCCAATGAGGAATGGTGGGGAATAATTGCCACTACTCCCGATAACAATAATGATGGTATGGATGAATGGCGCCTCCGGAAAGCTTATTATATGTTTCAAAGAAACTGGAAATAATGATGAATAAAATGAAATTTTTATTCTCAATGTTATTATTTTTTTTCGTTTCATCTCTCTTTTTATTCGCAGATCTGAATTGCAAGAAAGAAGATTCTGGAATTACAAACTCGGCAACAGATACAATCCCAACTCCCGCTGGCTATACTTTGGTATGGAATGATGAATTCACAGGCACATCAGTTGACAAAAAGAAATGGGAATATGAGGTTAATGGTGATGGTGGTGGAAATAATGAACTTCAGTACTACACTAACCTCGCGGAAAATTCATATGTTGAAAATGGAATTTTGGTTATCCAGGCTTTGAAGAAAAATTATCTCGGTAAAGAATATACTTCAGCAAGAATTAGAACTAAGTACAAAGGTGATTGGACTTATGGAAGATTTGAGATTAAGGCAAAGCTGCCATATGGTCAGGGATTGTGGCCAGCTATCTGGATGCTTCCAACAGACTGGACTTATGGCGGTTGGCCCGAAAGCGGTGAAATTGATATTATGGAAATGCTTGGTAATGAAACCACTAAAATTTATGGTACACTGCATTATACTACAAACAACCAACATCAATCGGATGGCGGTAATTACAGTCTTAAAAGCGGAACGTTTGCTCAATACTATCATGTTTTTGCACTTGAGTGGGATGCAACCGGATTCAATTGGTATGTAGACAACAATTTATATTATACCACAAAGCATACAAAACCATTCGATAAACGATTTCATATTATACTTAATGTTGCTGTTGGTGGAAATTGGCCCGGTAACCCGGATGCAAGCACGTTGTTTCCGCAAAAAATGTTTGTGGATTATGTCCGTGTTTTTACTAAGAAGTAAAAATTGTTCGATTGCTTTATTGCTAAAATGTTTTTTAACATAGTAATAGCAATTTAGCAATTATCAGGAAAGCACAAGAACTAATGCAATTTAATCTCAGTCTGGGCACGCTTGTGCAAGATACAAAATTATGAGTTAGTTAATGAAACCATATCTGTACACAACAATATTAATCCTTTTTTTCATTCAGGCAAAAATCTTTACTCAATATGAAGACACAGGTAAGCGCGGTTCTTACTTTTCAAAAAAAGAATATTCAGGTAATCAAATTCCAACATTTGATGCAAACAAAGAAAAACTGCCATCACCAATTCTTGAAGACAATAAAGATTATGTTGATCTTTACTGGAAAGCATGGGAATTAGCCTTCAAGCATTATAAAAAGCCGCCGCAAGGCTCTCCATTCGTTTCCAATTATATTGATGAAGCGTTCTCCCCATCTGTCTTTCAGTGGGATACAATTTTTATGATTATGTTTGCGCGTTATGCTCATTTCATTTTTCCAGCAATTCAATCTCTGGATAATTTTTATTGCCGGCAATATGAAAACGGTTATATGTGCAGAGAAATTCAGGAAGCAGATGGTAAGGATTATGTTTATGAGGGAAGGGAAAATACCGTCAATCCACCTTTGTTTAGTTGGGCAGAAGTTGAAAATTATAAAATCACCGGCGACAAATCCAGGTACCAATCCGTTCTTCCAGTTTTGGAAAAATATGCTGAGTGGCTGGAAAAATATCGCAAAAAAGAAAATACTAAACATGGATTATTCTGGCAGACTGGACTTGGTTCCGGAATGGATAATACTCCGCGCAGTGGTTCTGCCTGGGCTGATATGTCTTGCCAGGTTGCAATGCTTTACAGCGATATGGCAAAGATGTGCGATGAATTGAAATACTCCGAACGAGCAGAAAAATTTCGTGTGAAAGCAAAAGAAATCTCGGATAAAATAAATCAGCTTATGTGGAACGAAGATGATGGTTTGTATTACGATCTTGACGATGATGGCAACCAGATAAAATGTAAAACAGTTGGATGTTTCTGGGCAATGTTAGCGGGAATCGCTTCTCAACATCAGGCTGAAAAACTTTTAGAACATTTGAAGAATCCAAAAGAATTCTGGCGACCAATTCCCTTTCCTTCCCTATCTTATGATCATCCGGATTATAAAGCCGATGGACAATATTGGCTTGGCGGTGTTTGGGCTTCTACAAATGTTGCAATTATTAAAGGACTTGAGTTTTACGGTTTTGAAGAGTTTGCAACTTTAGCTTCACAAACTTATCTGGATGGAATTTACAAAGTTTATAAAAAAAACGGAACCATCTGGGAGAATTATTCGCCAGAATCTTTTTCGCAGGGGAATCCTGCTAAACCTGATTTTGTTGGCTGGAGCGGCTGCGGTCCTATTCAATTATTAATTGAAAATGTTATTGGTTTGCGTCCGGAAGGAGCGAAAAATAAATTAACGTGGAAACTTAACCGGATTGATAAACACGGCATTGAAAATCTTCACTTTGGTGAAGTTACTGTCTCAATAATATGCCAACGAAGATCCGATGTGAATAGTCCGGCAAAAATATCCGTTACTTCAAATAAACCATTTGAGTTGATTGTTGTAAACAGAAATGGTACAAAAAACTTTAACATCAATCCTGGAAAGGAAACAATTAATGTTGAATAATTTTTTGTTTTATAATTAAATAAAGGAAAAACAATTTCCATTTAAAATAAAAGGTGTAAGACATGGTACCCAAAATGAAATATTTAATTCTAATTGTAATTTCTACATTGATTTCCGGTAGTATGTTTCTTTCAAAAAAGGATGACATTCCGCCATACAAAAATCCAAAACTTTCCCTGGATGAAAGAGTGGAAGACCTGCTTAAGCGAATGACTCTTGATGAAAAAATTGATATGCTGGGCGGAACTGGATTTGCAACCAAACCTAATGCACGTTTAGGAATTCCTGAGTTGAGAATGACTGATGGACCACTTGGAGCAAGATGGGGTAAGTCGACAGCATTTCCATCAGGAATTTGTCTTAGCTCAACATGGGATCCAGCGCTCGCGAATAATGTTGGCGCAGCAATCGGGCGCGAGGTTAAAGGGCACGATCGCCATGTAATTCTTGGTCCTTGTGTAAACATTGCAAGAATTCCGCAGGGTGGACGCAATTTTGAAAGTTATGGTGAAGATCCATACTTAGCTTCAAGGATGGCGGTTGATTATATCAAAGGAGTTCAAAGTGAAGGTGTTGCAGCAACAGTAAAACATTTTGCATGCAATAACCAGGAAGACCAAAGGATGTTTGTGGATACAAAAGTTGATGAAAGAACTTTAAATGAAATTTATCTCCCTGCATTTAAAGCCGCTGTGCAGGAAGCAGATGTTCTTTGTTTGATGAATGCGTACAATAAAGTGAATGGGAATTATTGCAGCGAGAATGATCATCTCTTGATTGATAAGTTGAAAAAAGAGTGGGGATACAAGTGGCTCGTTATGTCTGATTGGGGTGCAGTTCATAGTTCAATTCCTACAGTAAATGGCGGAATGGATTTGGAAATGCCGAAAGGTGAATTTCTGAATAAGAACACTTTGATGGATGCAATTAAAAGTGGAACAGTAAAAGAATCTACTATTGATGATAAAGTTAAAAGAATATTGAGTGTAATTTTTAAGTTGGGATTATTTGAAAAACCAAGTTTGAAGGATGAGAGTCTCATCGGTTCAAGGGAAAACTTAAACGTAGCTTTTGAAGCAGCACGCTCCGGAATAGTGTTACTTCAAAATACTGAAAACATTTTACCATTAGATTTTTCAAAGTTGAAATCGATTGCTGTAATTGGTCCAAATGCAAGTATCGCAAGAACTGGTGGAGGTGGCAGCTCTCAGGTGGATGTGATTAAAGCACTAAGTCCGCTGGATGTTATCAAAGAAAAATTTGGGGGTAAGCTAAAAATCAATTTTGCCGCTGGTGTTCATATTGATGGAGAATCAGATGCAATTCCATCTAAAAATTTATTTACAGATAAAAATGAGCAAGGCTTGCTTGGAGAATATTTTGATAATATGGAGTTGAAAGGTACACCTTCATTTTCAAGAATTGATAAGCAGGTTAATTTTGATTTTGGAGAAGATGGACCAACAGCTGGCTTTAATAAATTTAATTATTCAGTCAGATGGACCGGAAAAATAAAAGCGGAAAAGACCGGCAGCTATTCACTGGAATTAACAAGTGATGATGGTGTACGTTTATGGCTTGATGATAAAATGCTGATTGATTATTGGAATGATCATGCACCGGAAGCAAAAAATGTAAATGTGAGTTTGGAGACAGGTAAAGAACATAAAATTAAAATTGAGTTTTATCAGAATAAAGGTGGAGCTGTAGCCAAGTTAGGTTGGTATATGCCGGAAGACGATCCGATGAAATCAGCTTTAGACGCAGCAAAAAATTCCGAAGCTGTAATTTTATTTGTGGGTACTTCTCCAAGAATTGAATCAGAGGGAGCAGATAGAGAAAACATTGTTCTCCCGGCAGATCAGGATAAGTTGATTGAAGAAGTTGCTAAAGTAAATAAAAACGTTGTTGTGGTTATTAATTCCGGTTCGCCTGTTTTAATGGAAAAATGGATTGGAAAAGTAAAAGGATTAGTTCAAGCTTGGTTTGGTGGAAGCGAAATGAGCCGTGCTGCACTTGATATTTTGAGCGGTGTATATAATCCATCCGGAAAATTACCAATGTCGTTTCCAAAGAAATGGGAAGATTGCTCAGCCTATAAATATTATAAAGCCAAGGACAGCGTTACGGAATATACAGATGGAATTTATGTGGGTTACCGCCATTTCGATAAAAATAATATAGAACCATTATTCCCGTTTGGATTTGGTTTTTCTTATACAACTTTTGCTTACAGTAATTTGAAAATAACGAAGCTGCAAGATTCCAAAGATCTTGTTAAAGTCACTTTCGAAATTAAAAATACAGGGAAGGTTGCTGGCGCAGAAGTAGCCCAGTTATATGTAAGAGACATAGAATCAAAACTGGATAGACCGGTTAAAGAATTGAAAGGATTCAAGAAAGTATTTCTTAAACCAGGCGAATCTAAAACCGCGGAATTAACTTTAGATGCAAGCTCATTTTCATATTATGAGCCTTCATTAAAATATTGGCTGCTTGAATCCGGTGAGTTTGAAATTCTTATTGGTGCTTCATCAAGAGATATTAAACTGAAAGGAAATTGTAGTTTGTAAAAACGTTAAACCTTCAAGGTTCTCATAAACCTTGAAGGTTACCTTTTTCACCATGTCTGTTTCCACTACAAGTATTCATCAAGTAAATCTTCATTTTAAAATTGCAGAATTGGAGATACCCCGGTTCATCGATTCCCCGCTTATTAAATTCTTAGTTCCGCTAAGTACGATAGTGGAATTCTAAATCATTATATTTGTTTAGTAAAATGCAAAAGCCCTTGGTATAAATTTGCGTTTCACTTAAGATAGTTTGATAAATCCAAACAATAGGAAATTTTCGATGTATGAATATCAACAAAATAATGTTTTCTTTGCACAAATTACTGGAATGATGGAAGAACTTGGTGAGCAAGAACTGTTAGAACTTGGAGCAATAAATACGAAGATAGCTTATCGTGGAGTTTACTTTGAAGCTGATAAAACTGCTCTTTATAAAATCAATTATACAGCACGATTATTATCAAGAGTATTGGCGCCGTTAAAAACCTTTTACTGCGATAATACCGGTGTTCTTACAAAAACCGCATTAAATATTAATTGGGATGAGTTTTTTCCAGTTGATAAAACATTTGCGATAAGTGCTTCTGTTTCAAACAGCAAGATTAACAATTCGCTATATGCCTCACAATGTTTAAAGGATGGTATTGCAGATTATTTCAGAGCAAAATTTGGAGAGCGCCCTGATGTTAACACTGTAAATCCAGATGTCCGTCTAAATCTTCACATTGAAAAAGATGTTGCGGTAATAAGTTTGGATACTTCTGGTGAATCACTTCATAAACGAGGATACAGATTACTAGCAGGTGAAGCACCAATGCAGGAAACACTTGCCGCAGCCATAATACGTTTAAGCAAATGGAATGGCGATAATCCACTGTGGGATTGTATGTGCGGTTCCGGAACAATTCTTTGTGAAGCACTAATGCACTATTGTAGAATTCCAGCACAGACGCTACGGAAGAATTTTGGATTTTTTTATATGCCTGATTACGATCAACAAATTTGGAAAGTATTAAAAGAAGAATGTGATAAAAAAATTCGACCATTACCAAAAGGACTTATCATTGGAAGCGATAAATCTCAGAAGGTGATAACTGTTGCTATGGAAAACTTATCCCATCTTCCTTATAGTGAATCAATTGATTTATCCTGCAAACCTTTTCAGCATGTAAAGCAATTTGAAAATGGAACACTGATTACAAATCCTCCATATGGAATCCGGCTAAGTAATCCAACTGATGTACAGGTTTTATATAAAGAGCTTGGGGATTTTCTAAAACAAAACTGTAAAGGTACAACCGCTTTTATTTATACAGGTGAACCATCACTGCGTAAATATATTGGTCTTAAAACATCAAAACGAACTCCGTTGGTAAACGGAAAACTTACAGGTGTACTTTTACAAATTGATAGTTATGAAGGGACAAAAAAGAAACACAAATTTTCTGATGATGCTGAAAGCCAGAATTAAATTTTAGTTTCCAGAGTTTTATCAAAGAAATGAAGCTTGTCTAAGTTCAGATATAAATTTACCTTCTTCCCTACATCTGGTTTTTCTCTTGCCGGTATTCTTGCTATTATTTGTGAATCTGCAAGTGTGAAGTACAGGAAGATTTCGTTTCCCATCGGTTCTACCACTTCTAGCGTGGCTTCTATCTGCTGTAAATTTTTGTTCTCTATCCTTGTATCAGATATATCTTCCGGTCGGATTCCAACTGTTACTTCCTTTTCCTGCTGGGTTATCAACTTTTCATTCTTATCATCTAATTTAATTTTCAGCTTTCCATCCTTGCTTATAAATGTTATTCCATCTTCCTTGATTATTTTTCCTTCGATAAAATTCATTGATGGACTTCCGATAAATCCAGCTACAAACTTGTTTATTGGATTGTTATATAATGTAAGTGGTGCATCTATCTGATGTACATCTCCATCCTTCATTATCACTATTCTTTCGCCCATCGTCATTGCTTCTGTCTGATCGTGCGTTACATATATCATCGTTGCTTCCAGCTTCTTGTGCAGTTTCGATATTTCTGTTCTCATCTGTACACGCAGTTTTGCATCAAGGTTACTTAGTGGTTCATCAAACAGAAATACTTTTGGCTTTCGTACTATCGCTCTGCCTACTGCCACTCTTTGCCGCTGTCCGCCAGATAATGCTTTTGGTTTTCTTTCTAAGTATGGTTCTATATCAAGTATCTTTGCCGCTTCTGTTACTCTTTCCTTTATTTCCTTTTTAGGAAACTTCCTTAGCTTTAATCCAAATGCCATATTTTCATAAACGGTCATATGTGGATATAGTGCATAGTTCTGAAATACCATTGCTATATCTCTATCCTTTGGTGATACATTGTTCATCAGCTTATTATCGATATACAATTCGCCGCTGGTTATTTCTTCCAATCCGGCAATCATTCTTAGCGTTGTTGATTTTCCACATCCCGATGGACCAACAAGCACTACAAATTCCTTATCCTTGATTTCAATATTCACTTCCCGAACTGCTACATTTCCGCCATCATATATCTTGGTTACATTTTTTAGTTTTACTTCTGCCATTTTGTTTAATATTAATTGTTTGTTATAAAATTGTTTATTAATTCCTGTCCAAAATAAGAATATTCTATTTATGATTAAATTTTATTTTTTAGAATTTTGTAATTACCTCGCAAGAGTTCTTGCCCAAATTATGTTTTATAATAATTTCATAACCACCAACTATTTCTTCCAAAGAAAAATCTTTAATCTCTTGTTTATCAATTAAGATTGAACAAGGTTTTTGCGGCGATATTATTTTTAATGATATTTCCTTTCCTTGATATGCGCTAATATTACAGATTAAAGAATTGCGGGAATAAACACATGATGATAATAAACCATTTACTTGGCTTATGTATGGTTTAGTTAATTTTCCTAAAACAAGCATTATAGATTTGGGCTTGATATCAACTGGGATTACTGAAGAAGAATAATCTTTATCATCGTAAAGAATCTTTTCCAATAGTTCGCCGCTTCCTTCGATTCTTACTTTTGTCATCTTTCCGTTCACCATCAAATCAAACTCACAATTTTTGATTTCATTATTCAGATAAGGATTAAAACTTACATTCCATTCATTCTCTTCAATTCCAAAGAGATGATAGAGTGCATAAACATACCAACCAGCTGCCCACATAAATTGAGGTTTATCTATCTTGCCATAAACTGAAGGATCCAGGTTATTGCTGTTTCTATATTCATACATAGCGGGTTGCCCGTTGGGACTTTTTAATACTCCATTAATTGTCATAATATTTTTAATAAACGTATAAGCCTTCTCTTTTTCTTTAGCTGCTATTAAAGCTAAAACATACCAGGTGTTTCCATGAGTCCAGATTCCGCCATTAATATATTTAAATGGGTCGCCTGCTTCGTTGCCAGCAAATTTTAGAAACTCAATCTGCTTATCAAAATCCATTGGATATGCGGCATATATTCCCAGTTTTGGATCAAGAAGTTTTTGTGAAGCTGTTTCAACAAGTTCTTTCTTCCTATCATCAGGAATTAAACCATAAGGTGCGGCAAGCAATGAGCCGATGTAGTAATGGGAATCAAGACTTCCATCTTCCCAATAATTAACCAAATATTTTAAATCTTTGCTCCAAAGCTTTTCATTTAATTTCTTTTGCATGTTATCTGCCATCGTTTCATATTCTTCAAGTTTGGTTGCATTTTCATCAAGTATAGTCGAAATAAAAACATATTCTCTGATTGCCTTAATAGCTTGTATTGTCATAAATGAACGTGGACCAAAATTTCTTCCGATGTCCCACCAGTCGGGACGATAAGCCCACATCAAATCATCTTTTCTGTTCTGCAGTGTTTGTTCTAAACTTTTAGTTAGATATGGATATAAAGTTTTAAGAAATGGTTTATCCATTGAATGCCGCAGGTAGCTGCCCGAAAGAATGATAAACCAAAAGTGGTTCCAGTTATCTGGTGTACAGTATTCGGTAATATAAGATGTATCCCGCCAATAATAGGCGTGGGGAATAATATAATCTTTTGTAGCATGTTTTATTATGAATTGCAAATTACTCTTCACCCGCACAAGATCAAAATTAACAGCAGCTAAATTGGTTAACAGAACATCGTGAGTGAAATAGAAATTATATTCTGCTGGACAAGGCATCGGTTGAATGCTTCCATCGATATAATGTTGATTAACTGCCAAAAGAGATTTCGCCCAAGCGTAAGTTTTGTCTAAATCTTCATCTCCCGTTTTAAATTTTACCTTACCAACTTCGTTACTGATATACTTTTCAAACTCATTAACTTCCTTTTTGAAATTAACCTTGAGATATTTTGTAATTGATTTCCCTTCATCTTGCTTGCACATTCCAACTATCTGAATGATTTTCATCGTCTCCATCGGTTTTAACTTTTTTCTGTAGAGAAAATAAGCCGCTGGTCTTTGCTTGTTTTCTTTTAAGATAATTTTTTGTTTGTTATTCCAATCAACATTCTGCCACCATCGATTTGGAATGATTGAACCATTTCTTAAGTAACTGATCGAAGTGCAATCAACAGGATTTTGTCCTGCGTTTGCAACAAAGATTTGTGCATTCTGAGTTTCCCGATCTTCAAAGTTGGTGAAGATTGTTGCACCATCATTAGCAAATTCCGTCCAGGCAATCTCCTTTGATTTGTATGAATGACAGGTTTTTACTGATGTTTCAAGTTGTGTCTCAAATTCAAATTCTTTTGCTTCCTTTCCAAGATTTGTAATTTCAAAAGTAATAATCATTGCTGGTTTGTTCTTGCAAAAATCGTAAGAAATTTTTAATGATTTTATCGCATCACTCTTTTGCAATTTTACTGAATAAGGATTTGAAACGAGCTCATATGGTTCTAAACCAATCCATTCTTTTTTGCCGTCAATCGATAGTGACGCTGCCATTATAAAGTTAGAATCTCTCTTCCAATAATCGTTGCTTAGATCAATACTGTTAGCAGTTGGATAATAAAAGCTGATCCGTTGGAGCATTGGTGAACTATGATGAAGTTCAATTCCCACGTAATGATTACCGACTTCAATTTGTGCATCATCTTTAAAATTAACGGAAGGAAATTTTTGTGTTTGTGAATGCAAAGGAAAATTGATAAGAACAAAAATGAATAACAAAATACTTGTAAATTTTAAAAACATTATAAAATCCTTTTTCTACAAATATGAAAAATAACTTTGCAAAAAATTTTTAGTCCAGAAATTGATTTAAACTTTTATATGAAACCTTCTTCCCTTTCCCTTTTTCCATTTCAAGTTTTATTTCCTCGCCTGGCAGAAGAATAAAACCGTTTTCCTTAAAATTAAAATCCGCACTTTGCAGATAAACAAAGAAAGCAGGTTTGTTACTGGAAATTATTAATTCACCCTTTTTCTTTTTCATCGCAATTTTAACTTTTGGCAACAAAAGATATTTCCATTCCTGTGCGATGAAAACATTCCTATGAAGGATTTGCTTTTCATTATTAAACAAAGTAGAGATCAGAACTGTTCTCCCAATTTCAAAAGAATTAACCATAGGTAGAGTTAGAATTATTTTCTTTTCAAGTGATTTTAATTTTACTTCTGTGGTTCCTAACTCTTCTATCTTTCCTTTGGGAAGATGAATTAAATCAAGTCGTACTGTACCTTCAAATTCCGTAAGCGAATTATTTATTGCAGTTACATCAATTTCATTTTCTCTTTTGATGAGTCCACAGATCTGAGGAGCAAAAGCGTTCTTTACAAAATAATATGGAAGTTTTGTGCGCAGTTCAGAATCAATTAAAGCCCAGCTTGAAACAGGCCAGCAGTCATTCAATTGCCAGATAATGGTTCCGTTCGTTTCAGGAAATCGGAATCGCCAATGCTCCAGGCATTCTTTCATAGCAAAGCCGTGGTTAAGCTGAGTTAGATATATGAAGTCATTCATTTCCGTTTTAACTGGCAAGTGTGCAGATAAAAATTTAAATAGTCTCTCAGGTCCTTCAACCTGTTTGTTGTGGAATTCAAAAATCCTGCTCTGAATTTTTCTTACCTTTTTGGGGAGAATCTTTTTGAAAGTTTCAAAGTTCGCGGGACTTTGGAATCCAAATTCTGATACGAACAAACTTGTATCATATATTACTTTTTTATAATCCGTCCACATACTCCAAATTTCCCACTGGTGCCTGTTCCCGCTTAACGATGAGTTTGGATTTTCTTCGAAACCAAAAGGTGTAGACTGCCAGTATGGTCTCGAAGAATCTAATTCCTTTAAAATATCTGGTATAAGCTTATTGTAGATTTTGTAACCAGACATTTTTTTATAAGATTTTTGATGCTCCTGAAACCAGATCCACTCATTTTCATTATTCCCGCACCAAATAATTATTGATGGATGATGCTGCAATCGAGCAATATTTTCTTTCACTTCTCCAGAAACATTTTCAAGAAACTCCTGATGCTCAGGATAAGACGCGCAGGCGAACATAAAATCCTGCCACACCATTAAGCCAAGCTCATCGCATATTTCATAAAATTTATCATCCTCATAAATACCTCCGCCCCATACACGGATGATATTCATATTTGCATTCTTGGCATCAAGTAAAAGCTGATTATATTTTTCTTCGGTAACTCTTGGAAGGAATGTATCGGCGGGAATCCAGTTAGCACCTTTGGCAAAAATCGGTTTGCCATTAATTATAAATTGAAATACATTTTCCCCATTCTTCTTTAGCTTAAGTTCAATCGTTCTTATTCCAACCCTTCGTTTTTCTTCATCAATAACTTCGTTGTTCTTATCTAAGAGTTGAATTGTCAAGTGATACAAACTCTGTTCACCGTATTCATTGGGCCACCAAATCTTTGTGTTTGTAATCTCAATATTTTCAATAATTAATTTTTGATCTGCAGTTTCAGAAATCTTTTCGAATGTATTTTCTCCATCATCCAAAATAGTTTTAATTTTTAAAATTGAATTTGCTGGATACTCCAATTCAACTTTTACTTCAACTTCAGCAAAATCATTATGAATTGATTTAGTTGAAAATAAAACATTACCGATTTTGCATTCTTCATCCTGAATTAAATAAACTTGTCGCCAGATTCCCATTGTAATGAATGCAGGTCCCCAATCCCAGCCAAACGAATATTGTGCTTTTCGTATGTACACTCTTTCTGATCTTAATGCTACCGGAAGTATTCCAAATTTTAATTCCAATTCTTTAGCATATTTTTCAGCGGATGAAAAATCAACTTCCAAAACATTTCCAGTTAACTTTAACATCGTAGAAACGTTATAGGAGAATGTACGGAACATATTGTTGGAAGATCCAAGTTCAACATCATTCAACTTAATTGTTGCCACGGTATCTAATCCATCAAATACCAGCCGAACTGATTTGGTGATATCAAATTCTTTTGGCAAATCAAAAATAGTTTTGTAGATCCAATCAGTTTCACCAATCCATTGAAGTTGAGTTTCATTATCAGAATAAAATGGTTCTGGAATTAATTTATTGGTTAACAAATCTGTGTGAATTGTTCCCGGCACGGTTGCCTTAAACCATTGCCCATATTTCTTCAATTGCTTTGATGATGCAGTTGGATCAATCTCTTTTGGATTGATAGAAAATTTCCACTCTTTATTTAAAAAATATTTTTTCTTCAATTGTAATACCTACTTAAGAATTATGAATTTCTTTGTGTCAGAATAATTGTTGGTAGTTAACCGGTAAAAATAAATTCCGCTAGGAAAATTACCGTTGGTTATTGACCAGTGACTATTGTACCTGCCTGGTGGTAAATCTTCGTTAGCTAATGTTGTTATTTCATTGCCCAATACATCATAAATCTTTAGAGTTACATGGCTGAATGCCGATAACTGATAACTGATAACTGTGTTTGGGTTGAATGGATTAGGATAATTCTGGTATAATATATTTTCCCCTGGAATATTAACAACAATTGATTCTTCAACAGGAGTTACCGATTTATACAATTCCTGGATCTGCGGATAAGATAAAGCGAAATTATAAATTCTTATTTCATCAAGCACACCTTTGAAGTCGTAATTATTGTTGTTTGGAAGAACTTGTCCGATGGTCAGATCATAACTCGTTGGATTGATGGAACCGGAGAAAGAAGTAAACGCATCAAGCTCGCCATTGATATAGAGTTCATAATCAATGCCGTTATAAAGACAAGTAACATAATAAAATTTTCCGGAAATCAATTCTGTTTCAGAATCCAAATCCTTAACGCCAACATTAGTTCTAAGTGTCCAGCGGATTCTTTTATTAGTTATAGAAATTTTCCAACGGTTTTCCCAGTTTCCATGAGAGATTGGATATTGTTCACGGTCGTAAAATTGTCCAACCTTTATCCAAATACTTACAGTTATGCTTGATTGAAAATTCAATCCTGAGTTGTTTGCAACTTTTATATAATTGTCTATTCCGTTAAAATCGTAAGCGCCGTTTGAATTGCCGAAATAATCATTCGTTAATTTTGCACCGGAAACATTCCCGTTATTATTATTTCCGCTTGCATCATTTGCGTTCCCGTTGAAAGGAAAATACAATACCAGATTACCGGTTTGTGTATTTGAGAAATCTCTGACTTCAATCCCGATGCTATCCAGAGCTTCTCCACCGTTTATATCAGTTACAACGCAGTTAATAAAATAATTCCCGGGAACCAATGGCGCTATCCAGGAGATGACAGAATCTTTGCCAGTGATTGTACCAAAGTTGGCGCTCCAATTATATGATAATGAGTCTCCATCCTGATCAATTGCACTGCAAACAATTTTTGTATCTGCTCCAAGATCAATTTTTCTTGGCGAGGCTTTAATCTTATTAATTCTTGGTGGATTGTTAATTAAAAATTTCACCTGGATTTGAACTGATGAAGTATCTTTTCCACCTTTGCCATCACTAACAATGCATTGAATTGTGTAAAATCCCTCGGTTGCAGGTGCCGTCCAACTTATAATATTAATATCCCCGGTTCCGGAAATACGTCCACCAGTTGCACTCCATTGATATACAAGAGTATCAAGCTCTTTATCAGCAATGGTGCAAAATATTTTTGTGGTTGAATTAAAAGTTAGAATTGTTTTTTCGGCTGATAAACTTTTTATTCTCGGTGGATAATTGGATACAACATTGCCAGAGTTGCAATCAATCACCACTCCGTTAACCAAAGTTTGATTTAAATAATTAGTAACTGTTCCACCGGAAGGTATAATTACAGCTAAGACAGCCGCATCCGAAGGAATTGTGAGAAGAATTTTTCCAGTTTGATTGGTAAGTAAAAATTTATTTGTTACTGCATCGTAAACATCGTGCTGTCCAATTCCTATATTAAACTCAACTAATTTTTCAACATCGTAAGGATTATAGAAAAGAAATGTTGGATAAGCTGCATTGTGGTAGTAATCTGTTTTTAAACAGTCAAGCTTCAAAATCTTTTCAACATTTGTTGTATCAATTATTCCACCAAGAATCCCAACGTGAGAGGAACTGTAAAGTGAAAGATTAGTGGCTGACCATCCTCCATCAATTGCATCGCCGGTTGCATAGGGGCTAGTTGAATATTTACTTTGACGAAGGGCTTCGTGAGCAATATAAGAATCAGGATCAAACTGTTTCGCCCATTCTTCACTATCCTGCTTAACATCCGGAAGATACTTAGGATAAAATAATCTTGCAGCATTTGCAGCATTAAGAACCCATTTGCCAATTGCTCTCGCAAATCGATCATCATATCTAACCAAAGGAACCAATGCACCAATTTGTTGGATGGTATTCATAAGAAATGCATAATCGTTTAATCCATTCACTTCGCCGATCAATCCATAAATATCATATCCTCCCCAGTTGCCCATTATCGTCCCCCAGTCCCGGTTTAGATAATTGCTAAAACACCAATTTATAATTTTTTCCGTGTTATAGTTTGTACCAAGCTCAGCGTTCATTCTTGCGGCAGAATATGCACCGTAAGGTAGTTGAATTTCATATGAAGGATTGTAGTTAAGAGAATTTAAAAATTCCAGAGCCAGCTCAGAACCAATTCTATATTTTTCATCTCCGGTTTTTATATATGCATTGTAAAGAATCCATGCAATGGCTCCGGATGCTTCCGGTTCACGAACTCCGCTATCCAGAGGTTTCATTTCTCTTAAATTCCATGCCCGATAATTCATATTGGGTACAGTCCACGGTGTTGTGCTTCCTCCCATTTTGTTTACAGCTTCCAGCCAGCGATTTGCAATGGAAGTAAATTGAAAATTGAAATCGCCGGTATTTGGATAAAGATAATTCAATTGATAGAAAAAAACATTTGGCATTGTTTCATACCACCAATCATCACCGCTGCTGGCTGAGGGGGAATTTAAATAAATCATTTCTCCGTTCATTTTATTAAAGAACTCTTCACACATCAAAACCCAATTATATCCGTTCTGATTACTTTTGTCTATCCCGCATAAACTTGCACCAATAACTGCCGGTAAAAGATTAATGGTTTCTGCTGAGTTGGGATAAATTGTTCCAACGTAACTATGCAAACCAAAGCTATTATGTTCCGGATAATTGATTGTATTTTGAAATATCTGTACGAGTGGAAGATATTGACCGGACTTTGTTAAATCGAAAACAAAAGAATCGTAATCACGAGAAACTTCTTTCCAATCTCTCATCACATAAGGGGCTGGCTGCTTTGGCATCAATTCAATCTTTGGAATATTTATTTGCTGAGAGAATAGTACTGATGTAAAAAGAACCAATCCATATATTATATATTTTATTTTCATATCAATACACCCTAACCTGGACACATCGAATCCTCCAACATTCTAAATAATAAATTGGAGAGAGTTAAAATTTAATTCAACATTATAATTCATTTTTATCTTAACGAATCAACGAATAGTTACTACTTTCACTTTTTTTTTAACTCGGTTAACAATTCATTTAAATTAACCAATGCAAAAGTGCTCGCTGAATCTGACATTGCATAAGGAATTATTAATTGATCATTTAATATCTGTCCTCCACAGCTATAAACAACATTTGGAACGTAACCTTCCCGTTCATCTTCATTTGGACTAATCAATGGTTCCTTAAGACGACCAATAATTTTTGTCGGATCGTCTTTATCCAGCAGGAGAGCACTTATACAGTACTTTCTCATTGGTCCAACCCCATGTGTTAAAACAATCCATCCTTCCTTGGTTTCAATCGGAGAACCACAATTGCCAATCTGCACATATTCCCAGGGATAACTTGGGCGTGCAATTAACTGCTTGGTTTGCCAGAAGTAAAAATTATCTGAAAACATTATATAAAGGTTTTCGTTATCCTGCCGCGAAAGCATTGCATACTTTCCATTTATTTTTTTAGGGAACAAAGCAAACCCTTTGTTTTGAACAGCATCACCTGTTAAAATCTTAATACTAAAATGCAGAAAGTCTTTAGTTTCCAGTAGCTGCGGATAAATCATCTTCCCATCATATGCGGTATAAGTACCGTAAAAAGTTTTTAAACCATCATCGTGTTCAAATTCCACAAATCGTACATCCTCCATTCCATTACTCTCCGAAGGAGACGTAGGAAATATCACTCGCTTAGAAATATCATCTTCTTTAGAAAAGATAACTTCATAATTAGATTGTGCAATAGCACGAATATTCTTTATCCACAATACTCTTCTCACAGTATCTAATGTTTTCTTTTTGGATTCAGTCTTCAGGATTTCTTCTAATTCATTGAAAGTAAAACTACTTTGAAGTGAACTCATTATCTGTTCTACAAATTCATTGCTAATATCTGTATCGAAAAGTTTATTCTGAAAAATATATTTGTTATAAACAGGGTTTTGTATTTCTTCCGGTAGAGTAACATATGGAGAGGGGTCATCAATCTTAATGCTGTAATCTTCAGTTATTATTCCGCTTCTAAAAGTGATTGATGAAATATGTCCTTCGCCGGTAGCACGTAAACTAAGTATAAATCTTTTGCTTCCTTTTTCAGTTCCTGTTTGATCCGGATGCCAGATCATTGATGGATTAAATAATGCAGCAGATTCGAATGAGTACTCGCTGGAAAAATAAGCTCCGAGTAATTGTTTTCTGTTTATCGATATTTCGTCGTTGGTATAAACATAATCTTTAAATTGATCGAACCTATTTAAAAATAAATCTAATAGTTTACTGTGTCTGCCTATAGATTCTTTTTTTACATTTTCCAGCTCGCTATTAACTTTTTCTTCAGTTAATGAAAGCACTCGTGCAAATATTTTAAAGATTCTTTCTTTATCAATTATCTGAAATGGTCTGAACAGTACTCTTCTTGGATCTGGTTTTATAAGCACACCGGTTCTTTTTAATTGAATCATTAATTTCACTCCGAATTATCATTTTTAAGTTTTTAACAAATTTTTCTTTCAAAAAGTTTTTTAAAGTATCTAACGGATTTTTTCTTTTAAATAATCTTGTATAATCCTTTTAGCAATTTTATCCTTTTCAATTACAGAAAGAGATAAAAGAGCTTCAATGGTGGATTCAGCACCCGAATTTTTATTCACTTCTTTTTCGCTGATAATTCCGTCAAAACAAATTCCGTTTTCCGCTGAGTACATTGCTAACTTAGCCGGGTTATCTCCAAAGAGCCATAATGCCAGTTTTCCGGCAAGTTCTGAATATTGTTTTTGCTTTGTAACATTAGCAGCTTCTATACAAGCAAAAATCATCGGTCTGATTCCATATGCAATCTGCGAAAACTTTTTTGTTTCCTTCAATTTTGTTTTCTTACCTTTTTTATAAAGGGAAAACTCATTCACATATTTTGAATTGAGGAGATAATTGTAAAAATAATTTATTTCATTAAGGGCAGCCTTTAAATATTTTTGCCTTTTAGTAATCTGGTATGCGGTCAAGAGAGCGTAGGATTGGCTGTTCCCCCATGCATGCCAGGAATTTTCCCAGCTAAGAATTGCATAAAATGGAAAATTATTTTTGTCACCTTCCTGCATTAATAAAATGCCATCACATAAATTATTAATTATATCCAACACATCTGGATTTCCAAATTCCTTATAATATGATGAAAGAGCTATAACAAGAACACTTGCCTGATCGGATGCAAATTCAAATGGAAGCCAGGTCGGGCGATTAAATCCATCTAAGTTTTTTATCTTTTTTGGCTCAGATAAATATAATTTAATTTTATTATAGGATCTATTAAGTGCCACTTTTAACTTTTCTGCCAATTCCCCATTGGAGTTTTTAAATACATTATAAGCTTCAGTTAAAGCCCACACAGCACGCCAGGTCCACCAATTAGGTTCTGCAACACTTGTTTTATAAGTTTTATTAATCGAATAGTCTTGCCAGATAAAGTTGCAGAAATAACTATTTTCTTGCTGCATATACAAAACAAACTCGATTAAATTTTTTGCCTTAACCAAATTCAAAGTGTCACTATACATTTTATAATATTTCAAATACAAGATAGCGGCTCGCGCTGCATCATCAACGCAGGCTATTCCTTCATCTTCATCCTTTACCCAATTATAATCAGGGTACTCACTATAAATATGAATAATGCCCATCGTCTTGCCATTAACATTTATTTCCTGGTAAAGATGATCGAGATGATTGGTATTTACAAGTTCATCGCTGGTTAGTTTTAGACCGAAACAATAATTATTAACTGTAACCAGGAGCAATAGCACAAAGGATGATAAAAATCTTTTCATATAAATTTTCTTGTAAAAATTAAAATTTATAAATTACTTGCAAACAGATAAAAGATAGTCGACTGAAGTTTCAGCTAAGCAAATATTTGTGTCGGCTCCCGAATAGTAAATTTTTACATCACCATTATCTTCAAAAATCCAACCCGAAGAAAACACAACATTGTTAACATCTCCAATTCTTTCATAATCAAATTCAGGAATGAGAATTGGTTCCTGTGACTTACCTTTAACAAGCCATGGTTTATCCAATTCAAGTAAAACAACACCAAGTCTGTATGTAGAAGAAATTCCGAAACCACGCACTCCATGATAAAGCATCAACCAACCGTCTTTTGTTTTTACGGGTTGACTTGATGAGCCGATCTTATCGTTTTCCCAGGTACCATATTCCGGCTCCAATAATACTTTAAATCCACCCCAATGTAAAAGATCTGTGCTTTTACTTATCCAAATATCTTTTCTATGTTCAGCGGTTGGGCGATCTACTTTCCAATAAACACCTCCGACTTTTTCCGGGAACAAAGCACAGTCTTTGTTTGATGGTTCAGAAATAGAACCGTGAATTGTGAAGTGAATAAAGTCCTTTGTTTCTGCAAGCATAACCAAAGGCATGTATTTGGAGTAACCGGTGTACGTTATAAAATAAGAATTTCCAATTTTAGTAATACGAGCATCTTCAATTCCCCACTCCACGTACGCACCCCATTCTTTATGATCACTTGGCAATAAGGTTGGATGATCATCCACATCAAATTTGTATCCATCATTGCTGATTGCTTTAACAAAAGCTGATCTTCCATTGGGCATTTCTATACGGCAAAACAATAAATACTTATTATTAAATTTTACTGCGCCAGGATTGAATATACTATTAACTTTGAATGGAACATTTTCTTTTGTAAGAATTGGATTGTTTAAAAATTTATTAAGAGTCATGATTTTTAGAAACCTTATGTTTAAATCTGCAAATTGAATTTATGTGTGTTATTATTTCATTATTCTTTCAAGCCTGTAGAAGCCATGCTTTGGATAAAATATTTTTGGAAGAATGCATATGCAATTACAATTGGCAGAGCTAACATTGTGGCTGCCGCAAGTTTAACTCCAAGCTGCGATTCTGCTCTTCCACCAACCGCAAACAATGTTACAAGCTGCGGTAATGTCATAAGGCTCTCATCCCGAATAACAATGATGGGCCACAGAACTTCATTCCACGAAGACATAAAAGTTATTATTCCAACAGTTATAATTGCAGGAATTGAATTTGGATATAGTATTCTGAACAAAATTGTAAAGTCATTGCATCCATCAATACGCGCAGCATCAATCATATCCTTTGGAATGCTTTTAAAATATTGACTAAACATAATAATCGATAATCCGTTTACAAGATATGGAACAATGAGAGCAAAATAAGTATCCACCCAGGTAAACTTAACCATCAAGATATATTGCGGAATTAAAGTTATCTGGAACGGCAATGTCATCGTAAAGATTATGATGTAGAAAAGTGCATTCTTTCCTTTGAACTCAAGATGAGTTAAAGCATACCCAATCATCGAACCAAAAATAATTACACCAAATGTAATTGTTAAAGAAACAAATAAGCTGTTCAGCAAAGAACGCGTGATTGGAATTTTATCAACAACTTGAGTATAACTATTTAGAGAAATTGAACTTGGTAAAAATGATAAGTTGGCAATCTGGTTTTCAGGTGCAAGCGATGCCATCACCATCCAATAGAACGGATAGACAAAAATAAGCGCTCCTAAAACTAAAACAACATATATTAAAAGTTTTTTCATTTACCTCGTTCCCTTCTCAACATATCTTTTCTGAATTACAATAACTATCAAAATTATTCCAGCAAAGAAAAATCCCATTGTTGTTGCGTAACCCATATGATAATAGAAGAAGCCTTGTTTATAAATATAAAGTACAGCGGAGAGAGTGCTATTCAAAGGTCCGCCGCCAGTCATTACATATGGTTCAATGAAAAGAGAAAAACCTCCGATGGTTGACAAAATTACTACAAGGAACATAGTTGGATTTATCATTGGTAATGTAACATACCGGAATTTCTGCCAGGCAGTGGCTCCTTCCATATCTGCCGCTTCATAAAGATATGCTGGAACCGTTTGCAGCCCAACTAAAAATAAAACAATATACAGCCCAACATTTTTCCATGTTGCCATTATTGCAATTGAAGGCATCGCAGTACCTGGATCAACTAACCAACCAACTTTACCTAATCCGATACTTGAAAGCATCCGGTTAAATAAACCAGTCTCATATCCATAAAGTTGCTGCCATAAAATAGTAACAACAACACCAGAAACTATAACAGGAAGAAAATAAGCTGCACGAAAGAAGCCAATAAATTTAACCTTCTGGTTAAGCATAACCGCAAAAAAAAGTGCAGCAATAATCTGAAGTGGAATATGTATTGCTAAAAAAATTATCGTATTTAAAAGTGAACGGAAAAATACAGCATCATTTATTAACCGGTAAAAGTTTTGTAACCCAACAAACTTCATTGGGGAAATTATATTCCATTGATGAAACATCAATACAAAAGAGAAAATTACCGGAAACGCAATAAACGTTAGAAAGAAGATTACGTAAGGAGCAATCATAACATATGGAATTATTTTTTTCTCTTTCATTTTATCGAATCCAATATTTTATCAGCACAGATGAAATACATTATTTTAATAGTAAAAGACTTGCGGCTTTTGCCGCATCATTCACTGCTTCTTCCGGAGATTTTTTTCCATAAACTACACATGCTTCATATTCCTGAGATATTGCATCAAAAACTTCTTTTAGTACAGGACAGCTATCTGGTCCTTTTACATACTTTGCCTGGATTGCAAAATTCATCATCATTGGAATTTTGTTAAAGTAATCTAAGAACATTTGATTTGAAGTTAAGTCTTTTCGCCTGGGCAATTGATTTGTAGTTTTCAATAATAAAAAATCACTTTCTGCACTTATTAAATGACGAAGGAACTCCCATGCAAGCAGCTTGTTTTTGCATGTATTAAAAATTACAATATTCTTCGTGTCACCATAAGTATAACTTTTTCCGGTAAAATTATCGGGCACCGGCAAAGAAGTAAAATTAAATTGAAATCCCTGTGGCTTGAAGCGGTCTGCATGAATAATTTCCCAGGGACCAGTGAACCGAGTAGCAATGCTGCTTGATAAGAATGGATCCTGTCGTGCAGAAATTCTTTCTCTTGGAAAGTAATCATTATCGAACAATGATTTTAAGAACGCAAATGTTTGTACGGCATATTTATTATTGAAAGCTACTTTATTATCTTTAATCAATGGCGCACCGCCGGAAGCTGCCAGGTAGAATGGATAAAAATCAAATAGTCTTTGCCACCAGGTTTCTATAACTTCCGCATAACCAATCCATTTACAATCAGTCTTACCTTGTTTAATCTTCTTTGCTGCATCTATAAATTGCGAGTACGTTGCTGGAGGATTTGAATAACCAACAGCATTAAAAACTTTTTGATTATAAATCAGCATTATCGGATTAACCTTCCACGGAATCTGATAGATGTGTCCATCAGATGAAGTAACTTCTTTTACTACTTCGCTGTCACATCGCTGATAAATGAATTCAAGAAATCCTGGAAGTGAATCTAATGCAATAAGCCGCCCAGCGCGAGCATATAACTCAACATCACCTTGCCACATATTGGAATAAATATCCGGAGTAGTTCCGCCAACAACAGCAGCAAGAATTACTTCTTCGCTCGATTGCCCTTCCGGCACAGGCTGAAATGTAACAGGTTTATTTGAGTGTTCTTTATTCCACTTTTCAACAATCAATTTTGCAAAAGTAATTTCATCAGAATTGTTGGAAGCCCAATAAAGAATTTTATTATCTTTTCTATCGCTCTGCTTGCTGCAAGAAAGAAATAATAAAACGAGAACTGCAATATTTATTGTTACTAATAATCTTTTCATCATTATTCAATTTTTCAATTCCAGAATTGCCATTCAAAATCTATTGTGGGATAGACAGGGCGAACGAAAGTCCCGCCTTTTTTAACAGAATATATTTCAATGGTCTTCGGATTATATTCATCGCTTACATTTATTTGCTTTAGAACATCTTCGTTGATTTTTATTTTATGTTTCTGTTTAAGAACTAAAACTCTATTTACAATTTTTTTGGTATACTCATAAACATAACAATCAGTCCAAACATCTTTCTTCACTTCATCAAATGATTTTGGACTTCCATCTTTATCAGAATATTTTTTCAAATTGTCCTTGTAGTATTCTTTCATGCGATCATCAGAAATTTTAATTGAGTTTGCAATTTCAAGCTTCATCTTTGAATAAACCACTTTATCTTTCCACCATTTAAGCTGTACTTCTACGTCAGGATCTTTATCATACTTACCTTTAATTGCAAGCTGGGCGAGAATGTTATCACGAACCATTCGCCAAACAACACTTTGAAGTGAAGCAAATAAACCTTTGTGAGATTTTAAATCGAAATGAATATACGGTTCACGATTGGTATACCAATCTAAAAAGTTTTTTAATGTGAAATTCCCGCTTTTAGTTTTAACGAGAACTTCATCGTTATATTCAGAAATGTTTTCCAACTCCAGTTGTTTCTGCACTTTGATATTCTTTGTCAAATTCCATTCATCATAAACCTTCGGAGCTAACAGTTTTTTACCAAGAAATGCTTTTAAAATATTAAAAGTATTCCGAACGATAATTCCATTATTTTCAATTAGAAGTTTCTTAACCATAACATCAGAAGCCGAATCAGCTTTTAGTTTGGTTAAATATTTTTCTATACTGTACTTTAAGTCATTCTTTTGAGATTCTGTGGTAATAACATTGCGCCAGAGGTTTTCAATTTTTACTATATACCAGCCATCATTAGTTTTTATTGGAGTAGAAGGTACACCAAGCTTGATAGAATCTATAACCGAAGCTAATGCTGGATTTGTTTTTTCCAACTTATATCTGGTCGTTTCTAAATATCTATCTCCGTAACTGATGGAATCTGAAAACTGTTTTACAAAAAGAGAATCAAATGGAATTCCGTTTTTTATCAAACTGAATTGCTCTTTGATTTCATCAAAAGATGACTTAAAAATCCATTTCAATTGTAAATCAATTTGCTCTTTTTCTACTGCCCGTTCAATTTCCAATGAATCAACTTTAATTTTATTCCAGATCCGTTCACGGTATAATTGTTCGGTAGCCAGATCATTTTTTATATCGGTGAGAAATAATTTTACATCCGGTAGTGTATCGAGTCTTTTTGAATATCCATCTAGCGCAAGAAGTTTTTCGTAACTCATATATTCAACAAATCTTTCCCGTGAGTCTTTCTGTCTTTTTATGAATGCAGGACCAAATTCATAACCATTAAGAAACTCTTCGGCTGTAATCTCAATGTTCCCAACCTTAGACACAACAGCAGAATTTAAAACTTTATTTACATCGTACGGTTTTACTTCAGTGGTATCAATCTGAAACGCCGATAGATAATTAGTACATATTAAAAATATTATCAAGAGCAATTTCCGTGCGTTTCTTGGTGCCTTGGTGCCTTGGTGGTAACTTTTTTTTAAAATCCAAAAGGAAAGATAATCTTTTGCCGTTTTTCTTTTCATCTAAAATTTTAATCCAAGTGAAAAGAAATGTACAGCTTCTAATCTTCCAAAATCTCTGTAGGCATAATCAAACTGAACTGCAGCTGAACCGAACAATTCTTTTGAAGCAATTCCAACTCCCAAAGATAAACCACCTTCAGCTTTATCTAAAAATAAGGATTGCCAACCTCCTCTTAAAAATAAAATTTCGCGGTAAGATACTTCTGTTCCTGTATTCACACTCTCGTAATTATTGTTTGGGTGCAGAGCATCGAGAGCAACTGTCCATTTAAAGTCATCAGAATTAACAACATTGGTTGAAACTCCAATTTGAAATGAAAGCGGTAAATCCCAGGAATCCATCTCAACAGTAAATGGAATTCGTTCATTCGATCCTTGTTTAGTGTCATCAACTCTGCCAAATTTCCGCGTATCTCTTCCTGTTAATTGAAGCGAAGTACCGAAGTTTGAAATTGATGCTCCGATTACCATTCCATTCAATAAATCAGTTTTGAAAGTTGTACCAGCATCAATTGCAAAACCTACTGCGCTTTCATGCCAAATTTTCTGCTGGATATATTTTGCGGTAAATCCAATTGCAAACCTATCAGTCAAAATATGCGCATAAGAAATACCCAAGGCTATATCGCTTGCGCTAAAATATTCACCGGTTCCTTCAGGCAATTCTACAGTGCGGACTTTCATATCCGGCATTGTTAGTGATGTAAAACTTAAACCAATATTTCCAAGGCTTCCGAGTGGAATTACAAGCGCAGCGTAATCGAAACTTGTTTCGGCAATCCAGTTAGTATGAGTAACTGACAATTCACCTTGTTGAAGATTTGAAATGCCAGCGGCATTCCAATATAATGCAGTTGCATCGTTAGCAAGACTTACAAATGCACCTCCAAATCCAGTGGCTTTTGCACCAACAGGAATTTCAAGGAATGCTGCAACGGTTGTTCCCGACTTAGAAACATTTTTATTCTGCGCTGTAGTTTGAACAAACAGTAAAACAGAAAGAATGAAAACAATGTATAGTTTATTCATATTAAAGTCCTCACCCTAACCTTCTCCCAACTCGCCTTACTTTGTGTGCGAATTGGGAAAGGAATTTCTATTGAGTTAATATTTTAAAAAATAAGTTTCATTTAAAAAAAATTTTATCAATTTTTTCCTCTTTCCGCTGGAGAGAGGATTTATTTTATTATTGCAAAACGGTCTATGCGCGTTCCAATTCCAGGCGCATCAACGTGATATACATAAACACCATAAGCTATATCCATTCCATCACGCGAAACAAGATTCCATGGTTCCTGCCCATCAGTTAAATTACTATCGTGATTAATTTCCTGAACCAGTTTGCCACTTAATGAATATATTCTAATTGTACATTTAGCCGGCAGATGAATAAATTGAACTCGTCTTTCACCTCTTCCAACAGATGAAGTCTGAGCTTCCCAGGAAGCAGCACCAACATAAGGATTAGGAACAACAGCAATTTTTTTCAAATCATCCTTAGCTTTACCATCATTAAAGCCTGGCGCCTTTGCAGTAAATTCAACATAATCACCAGTGCGGAAAGGTTTCTTTGTAGAAAGTCTATAAACATCTCCGGGTTGCGGCGCTTTTTGATTCGCTTGAGAAATTGTTGTATCAGGTTCAAATGAAACCGACCAGCTTGCACGCATATCCGCAAATTTTTGTGCTGGTTTACCGGATGAATCTCCAAATACTATAAATACAGCATCATATGCATTGAAGGACGAATCTGCCACTGTATTTTTGCTTACATCGCCATCTCTGAATATAAATTGAAAATGATCGATGTTCTCAGTAAGATTCTTAACAACAATATCAGAAAGTTGCGGCTTACTAAAACCAGTAGCAGGAAAAGATAAATCTCCGGCGGCTTTTTCCTTAAATACAATTTCAAAGTCGGCTGGATAATCCACTTTTTTCGCCTGGTAAGCCGGAGCATAGCGCGTATCAAAACCGAGGCGAACCACGTAATTACTACTTCCTTTTGTCCAACCTGAATTAGTTTTATCAATCATAGTTGAAGAATCATTGCTGATCACTGTAGAAAAACCATCGATAACAAGAGTTTGTTCTTCAGTTCCGGTTATTCTTTTAAGTTGGATGATTGTATCATTTCTGGTCTTATCAATCAACCGGTAAGATGGATGAGTATCGTTATTAAATTTGGATTTATTAAAGAACTCAACCCGATAGTCATGATTATCTTTAAGCGAATCCGGATCAACAATTTCAAAGTTTACATCTCCGGTAGCGGGACCAAATTTTTGTTTGTTCAACAGGTCAGGTTTTACATATCCAGCCGCAGGAGCGCGTGGTGTAACAACCGCAGTATTAATGTCGGTCTTGTATTTTCCATTTATATCTACTTTAATTATGCTTGTTGTTTCTGATGGTGGAATTCCCTGGAACTGTCCTGTAATTGAAGTATCAGTAAAACCTTTATCATATGAAACGACAGCATAAAAATAAGTCTGACCATTTTGTACTGTAGTGTCTATGAATGAATGTTGTAAACCAGTATCGTCGCCAAGATTAAACAAAGCTCCGTTAACATTTACAGGATGGAGACCTTTAACTCCATCAATTAAATCGAATTGAGCAAGCGGTTTTCTAAAAGTTGGATTTCCATAAGCATCAGTAATAAGTTTATCTTCAAGAAAGTTTGCTTCTGTACTACGATAAATTCTGTAACCTTCAAAATTATATCTTTGATAAAAAGCATCAAATGTTCGTTCAGCTCTGTCATCCCAGTACAAAGTTACTCTGCTATCTCCGGAAATGGCTTTTACAATCGGTTTTTCCGGTGGTTTTGCAAACCGGTAATTAGCATTATAAATTTGCTGAACTGTTTTCTTTCTTCTGAACAAATCATCCTTACCTATAGCAAATATAAGCGACATTGAAAATCTTTCTGTTTCACCAGTTTCTTGTTGTACGCCGGTATTAAGGCTGTAAGTGTTCCTTCCAAACAAATGAATGAAGTAAGAAGAAAAATAATTTGCAAGATTTACTCCAATTAACGATTGACCATGAGGTGCCGGCAATGCCGATAGTCCCTGCCAGTTTCGTTCATCATTATTTAAATCGTATGGCGTGTGAGTTGGAAAGATTAAAAATCCTGTTAAACCTAATTGATCAGATTCATCCTTATCTAATAAACCAAAGTTCGGTTCACCTTGATCCGGTTTTCCATTTCCTTCGGAACCATCCAAATCTGCACCGGTGTAACCTTCATCGTAAGGACCAATACCATCAGTACCAACATCATCATTTAATGGTTCACCCGAATCCCATTTATCATTTTTATTTACATCGGTATAAGTGCGCCAGTTGGCATTTTCATCTGCATCCCAGTGCTTTCGCCACGAATAGGTAAAGAATTTTTTAAATTTAAGTGTATCCTGGGAAGGATCAACTATAAACGGATCCTGGTTGATATTTTCAATAAATGTTTTTGCAGTGTTATCTCTTCTTTCATCAGTAAGCCCATCACCATCATTATCTTTATAATCATTGGAAATTCCGGGACTTTCCAGAAATGCATAACCGGAAATTCCCACCGGGCTCCAATTGCCCGGGCTTCCAAACTGAGTAGTTGACCAGGCGTAGGAAATATCAAGCACTTCATCATAATCGCCGGCATTGTTGGAAGAATTGTCGTGCCCGCCGATTCCCCAATCAATATATTGAGCAAACAATGCTTTGGTATAATCGTATGTTCCCATGTTTGTAATTTCATAAAACCAAAAAATTACATCTTCAGCAAGAACCTGCGACCATTGAAAACCTCTTGCACGAACCTGCATTCCCAGTCCGCCTCGTGTTGTATCATTTGCATCCGGATGGAAATTATTTTTTAGAATATATTCTCTATCTTCATTATCATCAAAAACAAAGTAAGATTCCAGATCTGCGTTCTGAACTCCTTTACCAAAAAATCCATTCCATGCTCCATCCCAATCATTCAGTCTATCGGGCCAATGCAGTGGCCACGATGTTGGATCGTTACTTTGTGCAGGGCTTTCTCCATAAGGATTCCGGTAACCAGATAGTGGCCACCAGCCATAGGTTACACCGGTTGCAATATCATGGCGTAGGTACTCATAATAATTTGTTTCAAGCGGATGGATAGTTCTACCTGAAGGATCTTTTGCCTCTGCCTGAACAATAATGGCTATACCATCTACATAAGTATGATTAGTGCCTTTGGGCCATACACCGCTTCGCGATGGCTCGTTTTGCCAATCAGCAATTTCACCAAAATTATAGTAAACGGTAGAAACAAGATTTCCATCCATAAATCCTTTTTTTGAAAAAATATGATTGCCTTTGTTTTTATCAATTACTCTCTGGGCTAAAACTGCTCCGGAAAGAAGAAATAAAAGAGTACTACCGATTAAAATTTTTCTTAGCACTCCAAACCTCCATATAACATTTTTCATAGATGATAATAAATAAAGTAGATGTTCATTTAATATTTTTAATCTTTTTCTTGATCAAGTGCGAGAATTTTTTTAAAAACTAACTGACGCACCAAGGATTATTTGTCTTGGCGCTGAATAAAAATCTGGTCTGGTATAATACTCCTGAATTGTATTTATTCCACGCGGCTGCTGTTGCGCACGGGTCACTTCTAAAGAATAACCTGCTCGTCCTGTATCATTAAATATGTTCAGCTCATTTGCAGTATCAAACAGATTATAAACTTTTAAAAAGACCGCAAAACTGTTATCCAGGAATTTCAAATACTTTGTTACATATAAATCAATATTAAAAACTGCGGGACGAGTATCGCTGTTTTCCAATCCTGTTCTTTGATTTTGAAGCGCTGGTGTATATGGCAAGCCAGAACCTAATCTACCAATAAGACTAGCGATAAAATTATCCGGTTCGCCGTAAGTAACTGTAAAGTTTAATGAGTGCCGCCTATCCCAATCCAAAAGTACAAGCTGTTTGTTAGCTTCTACCGGTGGATTTGCCTGCGCTTTGTTAAATGCATCGTTAGGATCGGAAGCGTTACCTTTTGCGATTTGATAAGTGTAATCTATGTTGGCAGCAAAACCTTCAGAAAATCTTTTATCAAGCGAAATGATAAATCCGCTTACAGCGCCGTAATCCCTGTTAATAAACTTTGCAAACTTTTTAAAATCATTTTTAATATGAATTTCCGTTCCTAATAAATTCCTGATGTCTTTATAATAAGCAGTTACGCTAATTCCAAGAACATCTGTTAAAGCTTGCTGCAAACCGATTTCATAAATTGTTGTACGTTGTGGTTCAAGATCTGCATTGCCAATCATGTTTCCAACAAAATCAGGGAAACTTCCGGTTAAAGGAATTCTGAAATTTGGATTTCGGTACAAAAATTCAAATGGCGGGATCTGAAAGAAATGCCCGTATGAAATATGAATTGCACCCTTATCGGACATTGGATAAGAAATTCCTAAACGTGGAGAGAGCTGATACTTTACTTTAGCTTTCTTAAAATAATTATCAGGGAAAGGAGGCTTCAATGCATCTAATGCGGAAAGGCTATCAGGATATAGAATTACTTCACCATCTGGTTGGAAGTAATCGAACCTTACACCAACGTTAACAATCAAATAATCCAATTCAATTTTATCCTGTATATATCCGGAAAACTGGTAAGGATTGTTTGAGTAAGTATTATAATCAAAATTGCCCGGCTGTGGCAACGTAGGTTTGAAATTGCTTTCTGCATCAACGTGAATTTGAAAATCTTTATAATCAAGTTTGTGTAAGTTTAATTCAACACCGGCTTTTATTTCGTTTAAGTTATCAATCTGCGAAGTTAAATCTAATTTAGCAGTCATTGTTCTTGTTTTATGAGATTGTTGCCAGTTCTCAGTTCCACCAGTTAAAAATGCATTTCCGCTTACATCGCGCAGTCTGGCTGGATCCACATACCCCGGATGGTAACCGGAACCAGGTGAATAATAACCAAGAGAAAGTGGATCTTCCACAACATACTGTTTTGCTTCTGTTGAAAAGTATGAGGCGATCAAATCCATAAAAGTTGCTTTACCAAAAACATGGTTGTAAGATGCACTTCCCAATACTGTTGTTTGAAATTTCTGATAATCACCATCCGGATTATATTTGTATTGATGATTATAATCCTTGTACTTTCTATCCTGGTACATTCCAGATAATGTTAAACCTTTTGCATTGCCAAGTTTAAAGTTTAGTTTGCCTTGCAAGGTATATCTTCTGGAAAAATTCATTGAAACATACTTGCCATCACCGGTTTTAGTTATGTACCAGTTCTTAGGATCGTTAGCAGAAAAATCTGATGAATCTGAGGGATTAAAAATTCTTTTGCCGTATAGAAAGCCGTCATCATACAAATATTTTCCGGAAAGTAGAAAACTAACAACCTTATCCGTACCTGGAACAGGACCGCTCAGGTTCCCTTGAAAATTATAATTATCCTTCGGTGAAATATGATCAACATTCATAAACAAACTTTTTCGGTTAGTATAATAATCACCGGTATAAAGTGAAAAATCCCCGGATAATTTTTCACCTGCAATTTTTGTAACCTGGTTAACCACACCAGATAATGCTTCTCCATATTCTGCATTAAACGTACCTGTAATAACCTGAACTTCCTGAACAGAATTAACTTCCGCAAAAATGGAAGCATCGCCGCTGAATGCATCGTTTACTGAAACACCATCAAGCAGATATTTTACTTCGCTGCTTCTGCCACCGCGAACGTGCCCATCTACAACGCCTGCCTGTAAATTAATTACTGATTGAACATCCTCCAATGGAAGCATAGAAATTTGATCACCGCTTATCTTTGCTTCTGTGGAAGTTAAATCTTTTTGAATAATTGGACGTGCTGCTGTAACGATTACATTTTCTAATTGAATTACCTGTTCACCAAGCTTTATATCGATCTTTGTAGTTTGATCAACAGATACTCTAACATCAGTAATTGTAACAGGGGCGTATCCAATTCCGGTTGCTTTAACTTGATAGACACCAGGCGGGATATTTAAGATAAAATAATTTCCATCCACATCAGTGGAGGCTCCCATTGAGGTTCCGACAAGAACAACATTAATCCCAATTAAAGGCTCATTGGATTTGGCATCCGTAGCTTTACCGGAAATTTTTCCCGTCGTACCGGCAAATGTGTTGCAAATTAAAAATGAAAATAAAATTACGTTAGTAATTAAAAAGCGAATGGTGCATTTAGCACTAAACATAAGCTCACCTGTAAGTTGTAAAATTTATTACATACTTTATTTCTTGGAATAATTATCAAACATATTTTGAAAGAAACATATTTAATTACCGGAAATGAAATTTATATCTATATGACAAAATCAAAAAAAGAAAGCAGGTCGGAAATTAATCCGACCTGCAACTTTATTATTTCAACAAGATCATTTTTCTAACCTGGTTGAACTTACCTGCTTCTACCCTGTAGATATAAGCTCCGCTTGAAACCTTTTCACCACTATTAGTATCGCCATTCCAGATAACGTTATAAACGCCGGAATTTTGTTGGCTGCTAATTAGTGTTTTAACTTCTCTGCCTAGCATATTATAAATCTTAACGGTTACGTAAGAATTTTCAGGTAACGAATAGCTGATTGTAGTTGATGGATTAAACGGATTAGGATAATTCTGTTCAACTGCAAATTTAACCGGAATAATTTTATTCGTTTCAATACCGGTTGTGTTACCTATAACTTTTACTGTTAGATCATCCCAGTAAACCGTTCCTACAAATCTTGAATATACGTGCAGTCTTACTTCCAAGCATTTTGCTTCTGGATCTGTTATTACTGGCCAATCTATATAATATTGTGTCCAGTCAAATGATGTTACACTTGGGAATGTGAAATGCAAGTCTGGTTGACTGCCTACATTATTATATCCATCATTGTTTCCATTGCCCTTAAAGAATGCTGGGGTAAAGCCTACTGACCACGTCTCTGGATATTTTGCCGCTGAATCTGGTACCAGGTTTGCCGCTTTGATCCATACACTTATTCGTAGTACATCGCCAGCTTTTACATTATTTAATTGGAACATATTTCCGGCTGGTGAATTTGTAAGTTTTCCTCCGCCTTCATTCAACAACATTCTTTTTGTTCCAACAAATCCATCCTGCGATCTTCTGCCTGCCGGCATATCGAACTTTAATGACCACTGCCCACTGTGTGCTTCTGATGATAATCTTGTGTTCTCAAAGCCTGCATCTAGTCTTCCATCATTACCTCCTATTGGTGGTAACCAGCACGTCCAGCCTTCTGGTAAATCTACGCCGGTGTTCCAATCCTGTCCAGCCCATGCTCCGCCTCTGCCGATCAAGATAAAATCATCTGCCCACACTGTACCGGTTGCATCTTTTCCACCTACAAATGTTATTATCGTTCTATAGGCATCTTCCGGTAATATTGTCTCGCCTACTCCATTCGTGTCGGCTATCCAACCGCTGCTTGTTGCTGTGCTCTGGTCTATTGGTAACTTTGTTTCTCCTATCAGCGTTCCTGCCTGATTGTAGAATGTGTAGCTTATCCACCACTTCTGGTCATCATTGGCTGGATTGGTGTTTATTCCTTCTGTCTTTACATATCCGCCTATTAGTATGTCTACATTCTTATTATGTGTTGGTGACCAGTAATCGCACATATTGTCACTCTCCCACATTGCAGCTTCTGCTGTTGCTGTCTTCGTTATCTTAAGGCTTCTTGCCATAGAGCGTGATTGATCTGTTACCCATTCTAACTTTGCATTGCCTGGCTCTATCTTATGCCAGTAGGATGGTAACGCATTTTCAAATCCACCCGCCATATTTAAGGTTGGTAATTCTAACTTTTCTACTGTCAGATCATCCCAGTAAACCGTTCCTACAAATCTTGAATATACGTGTAGTCTTACTTCTAAGCATTTTGCTTCTGGATCTGTTATTACTGGCCAATCTATATAATATTGTGTCCAGTCAAATGATGTTACACTTGGAAATGTAAAATGCAAGTCTGGCTGGCTGCCT